>JAIBAP010000102.1 GCA_019695115.1 Caldilineales bacterium
GCCGCTGCCATGAATCTGACCAGTGCGGTTGCCTGGCTTCGTGGCAATACTCGCTCCACCACTCGACGCTCATCCTTCGCTGCTCTTGCATTGGCTACTTGACTATAAATAAACCAACGGTATCTGATTACTGATTACTGACTACTGACCACTGATTACTGATTACTGACCACTGATTACTGCTCAATGTCCCACCGAGGCGGCGCCTTTTTCGCCGACGAGGTCGCGCTCGTAGAAGCGGGAGAGGCGGAAGGGATGGAGGATGTCGGGGGTGCGGCCGGTGGCGATCAGTTCGGCCATGCGTTTGCCGCTGACGGGGCTGGCTTTGAAACCGTAGGTGCCCCAGCCGACGTCGACTAGAAAGCCTTCGACCGGGGTGAAGCCCATCACCGGGCTGTAGTCGGGCGTCATGTCGCAGAGGCCAGCCCATTGGCGCATGATCTTGACCTGGTGCAGGCCGGGGAAAAGCTCCAGGATGTGCCCGGCCAACGCCTCGACGAACGACAGCGAGCCGGCCATCGAATAGGAAGTGTAGGGGTCCACGGCGGCGCCCATCACCAGTTCGCCCCGATCCGACTGGCTGACATAGACGTGCAGGCTGCCGGAGACGATGATCACATCCAGGAAAGGCTTGAGCGGTTCGGACACGCACGCCTGCAAGGGATAAGTGGTGATCGGCAGCCGCACGCCGGCCATGTCGGCGATGGTGGTGGCCCAGCCGGCGGTGGCGTTGAGGACGACGCCCGTGCGAATAAAGCCGGCCGAGGTCTCCACCCCTGCCACCCGTCCGCTCTCCACCCGGATGCCCGTAACCTCGACCCCCTGATGGATGTGCACGCCCCGCCGGTCGGCCTGGCTGGCATAGCCCCAGACCACGGCGTCGTGGCGGATGACGCCGCCGGGCGGGTGGTAAAGCGCGGCCAGGATGGGGTAGCGCGGGTGGTCGGAGATGTCGATGCCTGGGCACAGCCGTTTGACCTCGTCCGGCCAGATCAGCCGCGAATCGACGCCCTGAAGCCGGTTGACCTCGGCCCGGCGGCGCATGGTGCGCACCGAGGCGTCGGTGTGGGCCAGGGTCAGGTGGCCGCGCTGACTGAACATGACGTTGAAGCCCAGCTCGACCGACATCTGCTCGTAGAGCTTGACGCTTTCGTCGTAGAAGATCACGCCTTCGGGCGTGAGATAGTTGCTGCGGATGATGGTGGTGTTGCGGCCGCTTCCGCCAGCGCCAATGTAACTCTTTTCCAGCACGGCCACATTGCTGAGGCCGTGGTCGCGGGCCAGGTAATAGGCGCAGGCCAGGCCGTGAGCGCCGCCGCCGATGATGACGACGTCGTAGGAGGGGCGTAGGTCGTGGCGGCGCCACATGGGCGGCGGCTGCTGGCCGAGGCCCTGGCGGATCAATTGGATGGGCATAGGCAGAGTTGCGGGTTCAGGGCGCGGTGGAGATGGCAGGAAGGTAGAGGCGCAGATTATCGCCGGCCTGGCCGGAGGCGCGGGTGGGGCTTGCCCTGAGCGTGGCCGAAGGGCTTGCCCTGAGCGTGGCCGAAGGGCTGGCCCTGAGCGTGGGGGTTGGGGTGCGGGTCGGGCGGCGGGTGGGGGTGCGGGTTGGGGTTGGGGTTGGGCTTGCGCGGAGCGTGGGCGTGGGGGTGCGGGTGCGGGTCTGGCGAGGGGTGAGGGTGGCGGTCGGCGTCACGGTCGGGGTGCGGGTGCGGGTCGGGCGGCGGGTGGGGGTGGCGGACGGCGTCGCCGTGGCCGTGGGCGTCGTGGTCACACGCCGGGTGGGGGTGGCGGTCGGGGAGGGCGTCGGTGTGGAGGATGGCCGGGCGGTGGGGGTGGCGGTGACGCCGCTATCTCCCACCGCGAAGCGGCGCTGCACACGGGTGATGTTGCCCTGGTTGTCGGCGACGGCGAGGCTGAGGACGGCGTTGGCGGCAGCCGGCAGCGGCGGCGAGAGGGGGATGACGTAGATGCCATCGCCGGCCGGCTGGGCCAGCCCGGCCAGTTCGGCCCCGGCCGGACGCCCGGCGAGGGGGATGCTGGCCTTCACCGAGAGGCTGGAGAGGTCGATGCCGGAGTTGGCGTCGGCCAGGCCAAAACGAAGGCCGTTCAGGGGGCCGGAGTTGGCGCCGGGACGCGGGAGGCTGAGGGCCAGGGTGGGGCGCAGGTCATCCAGGAACCAGCCGAAGGCCTGATTCTCGCCCTGACCGGTGTCGATTGGGCAGCCCAAATCCACCCACCTGGCGAAGGTCAGCTTCTCGTCCCCACTGAGGGCAGGGACGCTGCTGCCGGGCGGGGGCATGGCGGCGCCGGTGTAGTCGAGGTCGGCGGCGTTGGGGTCGGCGCCGGCGGGGAGGGTGGCGGGATTGCCGGGGGTCGATTCGGTGGGGTGGTCGGCGTTGCTCCAACCGTCGAGCCGCGCCCCGAAGATTTTCCAGATCAACAGGCTGCGGCGGCTTTGGAAGGGGCGGATGTAGCGGCTGGCGTTGGTCTGTCGCCAGGCGCCGACCAGCGGCGGATAACCCCAGCGGGCGTCCTGGTCGTAGCACAGCCGGCTGTAATCGCCGGGCAGTTGGATGCCGGTGTAGGGCGGGCCGTCGTAAAGGGCCAGGTCGTCAAGCCGAAGATTGCCGGGGGGGGCGGCCTGGGTGTGGCAGGCGACGCAACTGCGCTGCAAGAGGGGGCGGATGTCGCGGTAGAACTCGACATCGACGATGCCGCTGTTCGCATAGCGCAGGGATGGCTGGCCGCCGGCGTCCTTGGTCAGCAGGGGCGTCTGATGCACCAGATCATAGACCTGGTAGCCGGGGCGGGCGGCGGCCGTCTGCTCGAAGGCGAGCGGCTGCTGGCTGTGGGCGTGGCAGCCGCCGCAATCGGCGCGCATCTCGCCGGGACGCACCTGGTGCCAGGTCTGGGCCATGGCCAGCACCATGCCGTTGCGGTCGAGCATCTGGAAGGTGAAGGGGGTGTCGGCGGGGATGCGGGCCAGGAAGCTGGTGTCGGGGTTGCCTTCGGGGTCGAGGATCGGTTGGCCCTGGCCATCGAACTTGCGCAGCGGGATCTCTCCCAGAATCCGCATCTTCTCGTTGACGTGGTTGAAAAAGTGCTGGCCTTCGTGCGGGCCGTAGGAGCGATGGCTGTTGGGTTCCAGGGCCACCAGGCGCACGGCCCAGATGTCGGCGTTGCTGTATTTGCCCGCATCCGAACCCTGCCAGAACCAGTTGCTGCTCTGCTCGTTCTGGGCGGTGTTGAAGGCGTCGAGGCCGTCGAAGGTGTTGGCCCAGGGCGAAACCACGCCAGGAAAGCTCTCGCGTTTGTAGAAGGAGCTGGTTCCCACCAGACCGTAGGGCGTCCCCGCCGGCAGTTGAGCGTGAACCGAGCCGTCATTGGGCAGCCAGGGCAGTTGGGCGGGTTCGGCCTGGCCGTGGATGGCGCTGTAGGGGACGAGCGCCCGCGGCCAGGCTTCGTTATAGGCAGGGTCGTTCTTGATCAGGATCAGGTCGGCGGGGCTGGTGGCGGGGCCGCCATTGGGCAGCAGGTAGAGGCCGGAATCGATGGCGGGGAGGTCGGTGGGGCGCTGCAAGGCGTTGACGGGGCCGGCCGAGTAGGTGACGAGGAGGTGGTTGCCCGGCGCGGCCGAAGGCTGGCTGAATTTGCCCACGCGCCGGCCGTTGGCCCCCACCGGCGCCGCTTCGTCCTCGGCGGTGGTGAAGGGGGTGATCGAGTAGATGCCGCGCGGGCTGAAGGGGATGCGCAGCGGCCAGACGTATCCGGCGCCGATGGTCTGGATGATTTCGGGGTTCTGGTCGGGGAAGGCGGGGTAGAAGGCCGGGGCCGGCTGGTTGACCGGGAAGCGGTAGAGGGCGCCGAAGCCGAAGTTGTTGAGGTTGTAGTAGTCCTCGACCACGATGTCGCCGCTGCCCAGTTGGGTGGCGAAATGGAAGGCGCTGGGCAGGCGAAAGGCGCTGATCAGCGGTTGCCAGTAGCGGCCATCGGGGAAGATCGTCCAGATGCCCCACAGCCGCTGGTCGCGCATGCCCTGGGCCTCGTAGCTGGAGAACATGATGCGGCCATCGGCCAGGGGAGTGGGGTGGAGGGCGCTGCCGATGGTCATGGGTGCGATGGCGGTGACGTTGCCGCCGTCTTCGTCCATGACGAAGAGCTGGAGGGTGGGGGCGGTGTAGCTTTTGTTGGGCGCGAAGCCGTTGCGGTTGCTGACGAAGACGACTTTGCCCCCGGCCACCGGCGCCGGCCCCAGGTTGAGGATGCCATAGCCCAGGCGGTCGTAGTCCCAGCCCGGATCGACCGGGTTCGTCTCGTCCCAGCGCCCGGCCCCGGTGTTGGGGGTGAATTCGCCGTGGGTCAGTTGCTGCACCTGGCGCGTGGCGACCTGGATGCGGAAGATGTCGGAGCCGGCGTAGGGCAGGTTGTCGCGCTGGTTGTTCAGCTGCTCGGGGCGCAGGTCATAGAAATAGGCGTAGTAGACCCACTGGCCGTCGAAGGAGACGAAGGGGTCGGTGACGGCGCCGTTACCGCCGCGCACCAGCACTTCCTCGCTGCCGTTGGGGTGGAGAAGCATGAGGTCGGCGCCGGCTTCCAACTGGGCGGGATGGAAGACTTCCGGCCAGATGATGTGTTCGTTGTCCCCGCGCCGCGGCTGGCGGACGTAGACGATGTCGTAGGCGACGGCAGGGGTTTGGGCGGCGTCGGGGGATTGGGTCTGGGCGGGGTCGGGCGATTGGGCGTGGGCGAGCGGCGGAAGGAGGGCGAGGAGGAGCAAGGAGAGATAGGCGGCAAAGACAAGGCCAAGGGGGCGGGATTGGCGAGTCATGAGGATACTCCTCGAACACGAAGGATGGGCAAGTCAGAACGGACTATCATCGTTGAGAAGGCGGCGAGCGCGCTCCACCTGCAGCGCCAGTTCCGGGTCGTCGGCGCCGGTGAACGGAAGTTCCTGGGCCTCGGCCTTGATCTGGGCCAGATGCGCTTGCATGCGCTCGTCCTCGATCCGCCAGCGTTCATCATAGCCTTCGGGGTCGTACTCATCGAGCAGAGTCGTGTCCGGGGCCAGGCCGAACCCCCATCCCCCGTCATCGTCGTCGCCCAGGCCTTCTTCTTCCAGCTCGCGCATCTCCTGGCACACCGGGCAATCATCGAAGAATAGTTCGTGCTTGTGGGCGGAAGAGATGATATTGCGCAACCCCAGCTCCTCGTTGCGAATGACGCGCTGGGGTGTAAAGCCATAAAGGTCATCCTGCGGGGTGAAGAACCAGGCCCGGATGAGGGCGTCGAGTTCCTGGCGCTCGACTTCCACCGTCGTTCCTTTCAGCCCGGCCAGTTGGCCGGCGCAGGCATCGCGCAGGAAGCGAACGAGATCGCCGTAGAGGGTTGCTTCGTGGATGGACATGGGTCAGATCGGGGCAGGTGGGGAGGGCGACGAAGGAGTGAGTAGGAGGGTAGCGAGGCAGGAACCGTATGGTACAATGAGGACGCAGGGGTTGGCAATGGAGGCGGAGCGGAGTTGGCAGCCATTTTGCCGCCGGATACACCCGGAGTTGGGTAGGACAAGACTATCTTCACTTTGCCGCCCATCGAGTATGACAGTAAAATCCCGTGCGATTTGGTGGACCTGTATGACACCGGCCACTACCCCAAGAACTGGTACAATCAGCGCAACCCGTTCGATTCAAACAAAATCACCCCACTATGACCTACCTCGACGCCGCCTACACCATCCTCCAAACCGCCGGCCAACCGCTGCACTACGAAGAGATCACACAACGGGCCCTGGCGCAGGGTCTCATCCAGCCCTCTGGCCTGACCCCTGCCGCCACTATGGGCTCCCGGCTGTATACCGACACCAAACAGGATGATTCGCAGTTCGTGCGCGCCGGACATGGCCGTTTTGGCCTGGCGCAGTGGCAGCCGAAGGGCATCGACGCCCATGTCGAGGAGATCAACGCCGCCACTCGCGGCCAGTTAGCGCAACTCATCGCCACGCTGCCGCCGGAGCGATTCGAGGCCCTGATCCGCGAACTGCTGATCCAGATGGGCTTCGATGAGAACACGGTCAAGACGACCCCCTACAGCGGCGATGGCGGTATCGATGTCACCGGCGTCTACCGCGCCGCCGGCCTGACCAATGTCAGCGCCGCGGTGCAGGTGAAACGCTGGAAGGGCAATGTAGGGGCGCCGGTCGTCACCCAGTTGCGCGGCTCGCTGGAGGTGCACCAGCAGGGCATCATCATCACCACCAGTGACTTCTCGAAGTCGGCGCGCGAGGAAGCCTCGGCGCCCAACAAGACGCGCATCGGCCTGATCAACGGCAAGGAACTCATCGATCTGCTGATCAAACACCGGGTGGGCGTGGTCAAGCGCACGCTGGAGGTGACGGCGCTGGATGACGAATACTGGGGGGAGTTGGCAGGCGCGGGCGCAGGGGCAACTGCACCCATCCAACCCGAACCGCCCCAGCCGGCCATTGGCGAAACCACCAGACCGAAGCCGCGGGGCTTCACCTTGTTGGGCGAGCACTACACAGCGAAAAGTTGGCGCGATGCCCTCCTGACTGCTTGCACCGCACTCGCCGCCCACCACGGCCCCGCCTTTGCCGAGGCCGCATTCACGGTCAAGGGGCGAACCAGGCAGTACGTCGCCGCCAGCCCGGACGGCATGATCACGCCAGCACAAATTTCGGGTACAGAACTATGGGTCGAGGCCAACCAGAGCGCGAAGTCAGTGGTGCAGGTGATCGAGAAGCTCCTGGCGGCCCTCGGTCATGAAGCCGGGGAGTTGGCAATCACTTTCTGAACGCGAGTTGCCAACTTTCCGAAAAGTTGGCAACTCGCGCGAGCGATCAAAACTACTACGTGCTGCGCTACACCAGGGTGGGACGCCTCTCCCCGCTTTGACTTTCACTGGGAAGGACGCTAAAATCTCGTAAGATTCCAACGATTCTTGCGGAGGCCAAGATGACCCATCAAGTTCTAAACAGCGACGACGCCCGCACCAGGTGGCGGGATATCTTAGATGCAGCCGGTAGTGGGCAGGATGTGGTGATTGCGCGCTACGGCAAACCCATGGCTGCTGTCGTTCCAATTGCCGACTACGAAGCTTTGCGAGAAGAGTTGGAGGATTTGCGAGCAGCACGCCGCGCCCAGGCGGCGCTGGAAGCATGGCGCCAGGATTCCAGCCGGGGTCGGCCGTACGCCGAGTTACGTCAAGAGCTTGTTACCGAGGGACTGCTTGAGCATGAATGAGCCGTCATCCCGGCGCTATACAGTGATCGTCGAGCGTCAGGTCGAGAAGGCACTCTGGCGATTACCGAAGGACATCTTGACCCGCGTCGACCGCCTGCTCCTCAGCCTTGTCGATGAGCCGCGCCCTGCCGCCTGCAAGAAACTGCGCGGTTACGAGAACCTGTACCGGCTGCGGGTTGGCGATTGGCGGATGATCTACGCCATCGAAGATGACCGGCTCGTGGTGCTCGTAATCGAGATTGCGCCGCGCGGAGGAGTTTACAGAGATCTGTAGGGGCCAGAGAGTTGCCAACTTTCCGAAAAGTTGGCAACTCTCAACTATCACCCCAGGATCGTAAACCGCTCCCGTATCGCCGCGTCGATCTCCGTCGGGATCGGCGCCGCCCGGTGCGTGGCCAGAATCTGCCGCGCTTTGGCCCGCGCCCGCTGCCACATATCGCGCCCGCCCTCCTGTTCCCAATCCTGCCGCCGCTGGCGGTCGCCGGTGTGGGGATAGTAATACTCGCTGTGCATCAATTCCAGGCTCTGGGCCGTCCCCAGGTAATGGCCGGGGGCCGGTTCGCCGTCCTTGCCCCGGCAAACGTGGTCGATCACATCCAGCGACAGCGTCTCGTCCGTGACCTCGATCCCGCGCACCATGCGCATGATCGAGCCGTTGATGTCATCGTCGATCACATACTGCTCGTAGGCGACGGTCAGCATCGATTCCAGAAAGCCGGCCGAGTGGTGGATATAGTTGGCCCCCGCCAGGGCTGCGGCCAGCCCCGTCAGCCCCTTCTCATAGCCGGCCTGGATGTCCGGGATCTTCGAGTCGGTCAGGCCGGAGGAATTATAGACCGGCAGGCGGTAGAACTGGCCCAGCTGCGCCACAGCGGCATGCATCAAGGCGAATTCGGGCGCGCCGCCGACGAAATTGCCCGTGCGCAGATCCGAAACCGAGGGCACATAGCCCAGGATGATGCGGGCGCCAGGCTTGACCAGCTGGGTGTAGACCACGCCCGATAACTCCTCGGCGTTGATCTGCACCAGCGTGCCCGCCAGCGCCGCCGGGCTGGTCGCGCCCGACTGCGGGGCCGAGGACAAAAAGACGGGGATTTCCTGCCGCACGACCTCGGTCAGCACCTCCACCGTCTCCGGCGCAAAACGCAGCGGGCTGACCATCCAACAATTCGTCACCGAGATGATGGGGCGCTGGCGCAAAGCCTCACGGCCGCCGGCGATCAGCGCCGCCATCTCCACCACCTCGCGCACCGACTTCACACTGAAGCAGTTGCCGGTGACATGCTTGGCCGTGTTGGCCAGCGAGGCGTAGTAGGTGTTGATGTCCAGCAGTTCGGTGGGGATGTCGCGCGCCACACAGGCCCGCAGATAGAAATGGATATTGTCGAGCGCATCCACCAGCCGCCCGATTTCCGCCACATCGCGCAGCGTGCTCTCTCGCACATAGCCCGTCTCCAGGTCGAGCACCTTCACCGCCGCCCCGCCCGTGCCCAGGTAGACGCGCGTCCCGCCCAGCGCGATATCATGCCTGGGGTCGCGCCCGCACAGAATCACCTCAGGCGGCGCTTTCGCCAGGGCATCCTCCACCAGGCTCCGGGGGATGTAGACCCGGTTTTCCTCGTCCACCACCCTGGCCCCCGCCGCCCGGAAAATCTCCCGGCACTCCGAGGGCATGACTTCGACGCCCGTGCGCTCCAGCACCGCCAGCGAGGCCTGATGGATGCGGCGCACATCCGCCTCGCTCAGAGGCCTGTACTGGCCGCCGGGCAGACCGGGGGGAGCGACGGGCGGGCGGGCGACGGCGCGCTGGTCAGGGTCGCGGCGGCGATGGCGGGGGCGTTGCGATGGGACAGTTTCCATGGGGTCGCATTGTAAGAAGGGGCTGGCGATGTGACAAATTGCCCGGCAGTCGCCAGGCCAACCTGACGACCGCCAGCCTGCCAGCCCGACCAATTGACTTCTGCCTCCGACCCCTCTAGAATGAAACTACCGGCAGTCGCCGATTCTAGCAGCACCCGCGAGGCGAACATGATCAAGCAGTTCAAAATCATTGTCGAGAAACATCCGGACGGCTACGTAGCCTATCCACTAGGACTGAAAGGCGTGGTCGTTGGTGAAGGGGACAGCTATGAAGAAGCCCTGGCCGACGTGAAATCAGCGGTGCTGTTTCACATCGAGACCTTCGGCCCCGAAGCCGTGGAAAGCGGGGCGCCTATCCTGGAAGCATTCGTTGCCGAAGCAAGGGTAACGATCTGACCACCGGGAGGCAGGGATCGCCGTTCAAACTGTTGGTTCCAAAGTGACTTTATGCCAAAGAAATCAACGCATCCCCAGATTGAATTTCAGCGCCCTCTCAACCATAGCCATTTTGGCGGCAGACAACTGCCCGATCGGTCGAACCATCACCTCACCACGTGGCGGACGCAGGCGACTGTCAGGGCCGACCTGCTGGATCGTCGCCATCTGGCTACAATTGATCGCACTGCGCACTGGGAGTCCGCTCTCTTCCGGCTCGATGATCACAATAAACGGATAGGGTTGAAGCGGAATCGTGCGCGAGATGGCTACGATGACCGTGGTAGGGCTGGTGTGATTGCCGATATCATTCTGCACAACCAGCGCCGGTCTCAAACCGCCTTGCTCGCTGCCTTTCACCGGGCTGAATTCCATCCAGTAAATCTCGCCACGTTTCACCGTCATCGTCGTTCTCCCCGATCACATAGGTCGGAAGTGCCTCGGCCACAGCAAGCGCGCTTGCCTGTGCGAACTCGATCGACTCGCTGGCATAGAAGCGGTAGCCTTCTTCGGCCAAACGCCTCTCACGGCGCGCCCTGGCTTCGGCCAGGGCCTTGCCGATTACCTGGCTGCGGCTGATGTCAGCATGGTGCGCTAAGTCGTCAGCGAAGTCGACCAAATCCTGCGGAAGGGATACGGTGATTCTGCGCGTGGAAACGCTCTGCATGATAAACCTCAATCTAAATCGCCTAACCATATCAGTTTGGTAAGGACATGATACCCTACAAATCTGATAACCAACAATTCTCACAGAAGTGAGGCATGAACTTGCATACCCAATCCTGACTCAGTGATACCACCTCCGTCCTACTTTCACCGGCAGGAAGAAGAGGATGCGGCGCAGCCAACCCTTTGGTCTGCGCCGCATCCTCCGACGGGAACCTGCTCGAATCGCCAGGCGACGGCCCAAAAACGATAGCCGATCAACCCACCAGGAAGCAGGGACCGCTATCGTCCATCGTCCATCGTCAGGCTCGCTGCCGCCTCATCCGGCGGGGTCAGGCGGGGATGCGCTCGCCCGCCTCCGCTGCCGGCCTCCGATTCAGGATCGGCTGCCGCGCCGCCCGCACCTCATCCAACCGCCGCACAGGGGCCGAATGCGGGGCCATGTGTAGCAGTTCGGGGTCGGTGCGAGCCTCGCCGGCGATGTCGGTCAGGGCGTCGATGAAAGCATCCAACGTTTCCTTGGTCTCGGTCTCCGTCGGTTCGATCATCAGCGCCTCGGGCACGATTAGCGGGAAGTAAATGGTGGGGGGATGGTAGCCGTAATCGATCAGCCGCTTGGCCACATCCAGCGTGTGCACCCCCTCGGCGCCCGGAATCCGACCCTGCGCCACCACCTCGTGCATACAGAAGCGGGCGCCGTAGGGCACCGGATAATCGCCGCGCTGCTTGAGCACGGCCTGGATGTAATTGGCGTTCAGCACGGCGTCTTCGCTCACGCGGCGCAGGCCATCAGCCCCGTGCAGACGGATGTAAGTGTAAGCGCGCACATGCATACCGAAGTTGCCATGAAAGCTCTTCACCCGGCCGATGCTGGACGCCGGCATCTCCCAGACGAAATCGTCATCCTCGTTGCGGGCCACAAGCGGGCCGGGCAAGAACGGCGCCAGGTCGGCCGTCACGCCCACCGGGCCAGAGCCGGGGCCGCCGCCGCCGTGGGGGGTGCTGAAGGTCTTGTGCAGATTGAAGTGCATCACATCCACGCCCAGGTCGCCGGGCCGGACGATGCCCATGATGGCGTTGAAATTGGCCCCATCGCCATAGACCAGCCCGCCGGCCTCGTGCACCAGCCGGCAGATCTCGACGATATTCTGCTCGAACAGACCCAACGTGGTGGGGTTGGTCAGCATCAGCCCCGCCACCTGGTCGCTGAGATTGGCCTTGAGGCTGGCCAGGTTGACGTTGCCATTGGCATCGCTGGGGATTTCGATCACCTCCAGCCCGGCCATGGTGGTGGTGGCCGGATTGGTGCCGTGGGCCGAGTCGGGCACAAGGATTTTGGTGCGCTGCCCTTGCCCGCGGGCGATCTGCGCCGCCCGGATGATCAACACGCCCGTCAGTTCACCCTGCGCCCCTGCCGCCGGCTGCAAAGTGACGGCATCGAAGCCGGAGATCTCGGCCAGCATCTCCTGCAACTCGAACATCAGTTGCATCGCCCCCTGCACCGTTTCCGGGTCTTGCAAGGGATGGATCTGGCTGAAACCGGCCAGCCGCGCCACGCGCTCGTTGATCTTGGGGTTGTACTTCATCGTGCAGGAGCCAAGCGGATAGAAGCCCTTATCCACTGAGTAGTTGAGTTGGCTCAGGCGCAGATAGTGCCGCACCACCTCTGGCTCACCCACTTCGGGCAGCGGCAGGTCGGCCCGCAGATAGGCGGCGGGGAGCGGCGTCAGCGGCACATCGGCTTCGGGCATATCCACGCCGTGGCGTCCGGGCCGGCTGAGGTCATAGATGAATGTTTCCATCAGAACACCACCTCCAGGGGGATGACTTCGTCTTCGGTCAGTTCGGCCAGCGCCGCCGCCAGATCATCGATCTCGTCCAGGGTGTTCATCTCGGTCACGCACAGCAACATGGCGTGGCCCAGGTGCGGGTAGTCCTGGCTGAGATCGAAGCCGCCGACGATGCCGTATTCCTCCAGCAGATAGAGATTGATCTCGGACACCGGGCGGGGGCAGCGCACCACGAACTCCTTGAAGAAGGGCTTTTCTTCCATCAGCTCATAGCCCGGGAGCTGGGCGATGCGAGCGGCGGCGTAGTGCGCCTTGTGCCAGCACAGCTCGGCCGCCCGGCGCAGACCCTGCTTGCCCATCGCCGCCAGATAGACAGCGGCGGCGAGTGCGTTCAGCCCCTGGTTGGTGCAGATGTTGCTGGTCGCCTTGCCGCGGCGGATGTGTTGTTCGCGGGTGCTGAGCGTGAGCACATAGCCGCAGGCGCCGTTGGCGTCCACCGTCTCGCCCACCAGCCGGCCCGAGCTGCGACGCACCAGATCCTGCTTGAAGGCGAAGATGCCCAGGTACGGCCCGCCAAAACTCAGGCTGTTGCCCAGGCTCTGACCTTCGCAAGTGACGATGTCGGCGCCGTACTCGCCCGGCGGCGTGAACAGACCCAACGCCATCGGATCGACGCTGACAGCCAGCAGCGCGCCGTGGGCGTGCACGGCTGCGGCCAGATCGGCCATCTCGGCCTGGCTGTGCAGTTGGCCCAGGAAATCCGGGTTCTGCACCACCACAACGGCCGTGTTGTCATCGCAGCGCCCGAGCAGGGTGTGGAAATCGCTGTCCTGGTCTTCGTCCCCACCGATCTCCAGGCCCATGCCCTGGGTGTAGGTGCGCACCACCTGGCGATAGTGCGGGTGAAGGGTGGGCGAAAGCAGGACCTTGCTGCGCGGGCTGCGGTGGCTGTGCACAGCCATGATCACGGCTTCGGCGACGGCGGTGGCGCCATCGTAATGCGAGGCATTGGCCACATCCATGCCGGTCAGGGCCGAGACCATGCTCTGGTACTCGAACATCGCCTGCAAGGTGCCCTGGCTGATCTCGGGCTGGTAGGGTGTGTAGGCGGTGTAGAACTCGCTGCGGCTGATGACCACATCTACCACCGAGGGCACGAAATGCCGATAGGCGCCCGCGCCCAGAAAACATGCCGCCTCGCCCAGGTCAGTGTTTTCACCGGCCAGACCCTCCAACTCCTGCGCCGCCTCCATCTCGGTCAGCGCCCGGGGCAGGTCGAGCTTGGGAAAACGGTGCTCGGCCGGGATATCGACAAAGAGATCGGCCACACTGGCGACGCCGATCGTGTCCAGCATCTCCTGCCGGTCGGCGTCGGTATGGGGATTGTAGCGCATGATCAATGCTCCTGACTGGCGACATGGGCCTCGTAAGCGGCGGCGTCCATCAGCGAGTCCAGCTCGGACAGCGCCGACGGCCGCACCTTGAAGAACCAGGCGCTGTAGGGATTGCTGTTGACCTGTTCGGGCCGGTCGCCCAGGCTCTCGTTCACGGCCACAACCTCGCCCGAAATCGGGCTATAGACATCCTCGGCCGCCTTGACCGATTCCACCACGGCCGCCTGCTTGCCAGCCCCAACCGTGGCGCCAAGCGCCGGCAGATCGACGAAGACGACATCCGAGAGCGAATCCTGGGCGAAATCACTGACGCCGACGACCACCAGATCGCCTTCGAGTCGAGCCCATTCGTGTGAGGGCGCATAGCGCGCCTCGGGATCGTAAGAGAAAGACATGGTTTTGATCACTCCTTATGTGATGTTAGGATGGAAAAAGATAGGTGTTCATCTTGGAGATGCGACGCACTCGCTCGAAGTGCGCCGCACCTGAACTGAAAAAACACGGAACACGGAACACGGAACACGAACCACGCCCCCCTACCTCCGGTAGGCCGGCGTGTAGAACGGACGTTTGACCACCCGCGCCTTCTTCGGCTGCTCGCGGATCAGCACATCGACCTCGGTTCCCAGCTTGCTGAACGCCGCCGGCACGTAAGCCAGGGCCAGAAAGGCATCGAGGGTGGGGGACTTCATGCCGGTGGTGACGTGGCCGATGACCTGGCCGGCAGAGGCCACGGGATAATGCTCGCGCGGCACGCCCTTGTCCACCATCTCCAGCCCCACCAGCACCTGCCTGGCGCCCTCCAGCCGGGTGCGCAGCACCGCCTCGCGGCCCACCCAGGAGCCTTTGTCCCAATCGCACACCCAGGCCAGGCGCGCACCCACCGGCTCCAGATCGGCCGTGATCTCGTGGCCGTAGAGCGGCAGACAGGCCTCGAAACGGAGCGAATCGCGCGCTGCCAGCCCGCAGGCCAACAGCCCTTCCGCTCCGCCCGCCTCCAGCAGCGTCTCCCACATCGCCACGGCCTGCTCGGCCGGGAAGAAAAGCTCGTAGCCATACTCGCCCGTATAGCCGGTGGCCCCGATCAAGGTCTCGATCCCGGCCACCTGCGCCCGGGCAGAGGCGTGGAAACGCACCCCGGCCAGCGGCAGATCGGTCAGCTTCTGCAGGATGGTCTGCGCTTTCGGCCCTTGCAGCGCCACCATGCAGGTCGCATCCGAGACATCGATGAGGTCGCAGTCGAAGCCGGCGGCCAGCGTATCCAGCCAGAAGAGGTCCTTGGCGCGATTGGCGGCGTTGACGACGACGAACCATTCATCGGGCAGGCGATAGATGAAGATGTCATCGACAAAACCGCCGTCGGCATAGCAGAGGAAACTGTACTCGGCGTCCCAGACCTGCATCTGGCCCAGGTCACGCGGCTGCACATATTGCAGAAACACCTCGGCGTCTGGCCCGGTCAGGCGAAACTGGCCCATGTGGTCGATGTCGAACAGCCCGGCGGCGGTGCGCACTGCCTGGTGCTCGACCAGCGGGCCGGTGGGATATTGCACCGGCAGCTCGTAGCCGGCGAATGGCACCATCCGCCCGCCCAGGGCGATATGGCGTTCGTAAAGGGGAGTTTGTTGGAGATCGCTCATTTCTGCACCTTTTTTGGTGGGGTAGTTATTGGTTATTGGTTATT
>JAIBAP010000103.1 GCA_019695115.1 Caldilineales bacterium
ATGTTTCCCTTCAGCCATAAGGGCTGATTGGGATAGTTCTCCATTGCCCACAGCCAGGTTTAAGACCGCTTTTCATTTCAATTGTTAACGTTCACACTTCTCTTTTTTCTCACTGCCAAAGTCGAGTGACACCACTTGAAGATCATTTCGATTTCCTACCCGACGGTACGGTTCGTATCCATGCTTCGCGCATTGGCATCGAGACTGTGGTCGAAGGCTTCCGCGACGGCGCCACACCCGAAGAAATTATCGATCGATATCCGACTCTTACCAGAGAACAGGTCTACGCAACGATCACCTACTATCTTCTCAACAAAGAAGTTGTCGAGCAGTATGTGCAATCGTTGCGAACGGAGCAGGAGAATGCTTTTCGGGCCTGGTTAGCTCAGCCCGATCCGTGGATCGAGGAATGGCGCCATAGACTTGCAGACAAACGGGAGCATCTGCTGCGCGAAGGTGCATTGCCGCTGCAATACAACGTCGAATGAGACCGCGCTTTCTCTTCATTCCGTACTGAACTCACCGCATGAAGGCGCCGGCCAAGCCCGCCAACATCGGCGCAGCCAGCCGGTCCCAGGCCCCGGCATAGCGCACCACCCGGCCGCCAAACCCGCGCTTGAACCGCCACACCCCCCACAACCCTGTAGCGGGGTCGGGGATGGGAGCGTCGGCGTCGATCCCCACCTCGTCGGGTACGCCCCACAAGTCGTAAGCTGTGCAACCGTTGGCCCTGGCCCAGCGCATCGTCTCCCATTGCAGCAGGTGGTTGGGCATCAGGTTGCGGTCGTCGTTGCCCGAAGCGCCATAGAGATAGTAGGCCCTGCCTGCCAGCCGCGCCGCCATCAGTCCCGCCAATGGCTCACCCTCGTGCTCGGCCAAAAACAGGGCTGCATGGCCTGAAGGCGCGAACAACTCCCAGAAGCGACGATAATAAGCAGGTTCATGGACGCCGAATGTGTTGCGTTGGCCGGTCGCCTGCATCAAAGCGCCGAAGGCGGGCAGGTCCCCCACCCCGCCGGCGCGCACCACCACCCCCTTGCGCCCGGCCAGCCGCACATTGTAGCGCCATTTCTGGTGCATCCGGGCCAGGATCGTCTCCTCGTCCGGCTGCAGATCGACCCAGACCGTCGTCCGTGGCTGCACAGCCCGGCCGGGGCGGAAACCCAACCGCCGGAGCAGAGAGGCAAGGGCGGGGTCATCCGGCAGTTCCGGCTCGATCTTCAGCGCCACCGCCCCCCGACGCAAGCAGAAGCGCCACAATTCGGCCAGCAGCCGACCGGCAAGCGCCTCATCCTGCCAATCGAGCAGCGGCCCTTTGGGGACATAGGCCAGGCGCAGGGGCAGAAATCCCAGCCGGGGCAGACGCCGGAACAGCACCTGCGCCCCGGCTGCCAGCCGCCCGCCCTCGCTCAGGCCCAGGCGGGCGTCTTCCCAGCCAAATTCGCGCTTCAGCCGGCCCCAGGCCGCCAGTTGCAGGGGGTGGGCGGCAGGATGCCCGGCGACGAACGCATCCCAGGCAGCCTCATCCCACCCGGCCTGCCCGCTATGCCCGACCTGCACGGTTCCTAACGCCCTTCGTGGACGCCGTCATCGGCCAGCCGCTTGGTCAGACCCTGCAAAGCCTCGCCATCTTCGCTACATGCCGACAAAAAGGTAACGATGGCGTCCTGGCTGTGCTCCGACAGCGCCGCCACGACCCCGCCGGAGCACGTCACCTGCACCAGCGACGTTCCCTTTTCGTGCGATCTCGCCCACTCGAAGATGGCCGCCGTTACCTGCGGCAAGGCCTCGGCTGTGCTCGTCACCTCGGTGCCCAGGGCGCCATCCTCGTTGAAGAAGGCGTCGACGCCCGGCAAGTCCAGCAGCCAGCCCTCCAGTTCGTAGTGCTGGTCGGGGCTAAGATGGGGGGCAGTGATGGCGAAAGCGGGCATCGAGATCGGTGACGGACAGCAAGTGACGGCGTCAGATCGCGCCGCGACCGACCATCGCCCCGCGCGCCATCGTCTGCCCAAAGGCATACAACAGCGGGCGAAAACGTTCGAGGCTGACGCCGTTGTGCCCGTCCGACCATGCCGCCGCCACGCTGATGCCCAAGATGTTCGCCGTCCACAAATCCAGATCATCCAGATGCTGCACGCCAAGCACCCTGCATTCGATGTTCAGGGGGCATTCGGCGATGATCGGCGCCTTGACGAAGCGGGCGGGTTGGGTGGTCAGGCCGGCCAGGGCCAGCTTGTCGGTGTGTTGGCCCGAATGACTGCCGCACAAGCGCGCCACCCCGCGCATTTCATCGCTGAGGACATTGACCACGAATTCGCCGCCGGCGGCGATCAACTCATTGGTGTAGTTGTCCTTCATGATGCCTATGGCCAGACGCGCGGTTTGGCCGGGTAGGGGGGTGATCGAGGCGTTGGTCGAGACATTGGCCCGACCGGCCGCATCCAAAACGCTGACGAGCGTCAGAGGCATGCCATAGTGCAGATACTCGCCGTAGCTGCTCATGTCAACCAGGGTGCGCATGAGTTCGTTCTCCTCAGAGGGGTGTCGTGGCTGTCGGTGCTTTTCGGCAGCAGGCTACATTGTCAATCACAAATCGAATGAACGCAAACTTGGCTGTCACTGCCCAACCACGAGCAGTTGTGCCTGGGCAAGCTTAGCATATCGCCGCCGTTCAGCGCCATGATCGGGATCAGCGATTTCAGGTAATAGGGGTTCCGGTCATTCACCTTTGAGGTGCGACGCACTTCGCGAACGTACATGACTCGGGTTTCAACATAATGCAGGTCCTGAAGTCGCTCGAAGTGCGTCGCACCTGAACTGATACGTGAATTCCTCCTTTCGGCTCGCATCATTTGCCAGAGGCTGGTGTTATATCCCTGACGAACCACCCATTTCTCCTTCGCTTCCCACCATCCACCCATGAACACCACCAGAGTTGTCATCACCGGCTTGGGGGCCGTGTCTGCGCTTGGACACGATGTCCCGACCATTTGGGCCAATGTCGTGGCCGGCCGACCCAATGTCACCCCCATCCGGCGCTTCGATGTCTCCGAACGTCGCACCCAGTTCGCATCTCAGGTCGAGAACTTCGAGACCACGCACGGCCTGGACGAAAAAACGTTCCGCCGCCTGGGCGCCTATGTCGGCTACGCCCTCGCCGCCACCCGCCAGGCCTGGGCCGACGCCGGCCTCAGCGCCGATGCCATCGATCCGCGGCGGGCCGGGGTCATTCTCGGCTCGGCCATTGGCGGCATCAACTCGCTGTTCCAGCAATACGATCTGATGAAAGCAGAAGGCGCGCGGCGCATCAGCCCGTTTGGCATCGCCTCGATCCTGATCGACACGGCCCCCGGCCAGATCGCCATCGATTACGGTCTGCGCGGCCCCAACCTGGGCATCGTCGGCGCCTGTGCATCGGGCAACTATGGGGTGGGCGAGGCCTACCACGCCATCGTGCGCGGGGATGCGGACCTGGTGATCACAGGTGGGGTGGAGGACGCGATCACACTCTTCACAATCTCGGGTTTCGAGCGCATGCGGGCGCTTTCGGCCCGCAACAGCGACCCCAATCGCGCCTCGCGGCCTTTCGACGCCGAGCGTGATGGCTTTGTCATGGCCGATGGCTCCGCCATTCTGGTGATCGAGAGCCTGGAGCATGCGCAGGCGCGCGGGGCGCACATCTACGGCGAGGTGCTGGGCTACAGCGCCACCGCCGACGCCTACCATCTGACCGCGCCGCACGAAAACGGTTTGGGCGCCATCGAGGCGATGGAACGGGCGTTGGCCCGCGCCGGGCTGCAGCCAACCGATATCGACTACATCAACGCCCATGGCACCAGCACGCCGCTAAACGATGCCACCGAGACCGCCGCCATCAAGCGCGTCTTTGGCGAACACGCCTACGGCATCCCCATCAGCTCGACGAAATCGGTGACAGGGCATCTGCTGGGCGCGGCCGGCGCCTTCGAGGCCATGTTCTGCCTGTTGGCGATGCGCGATGGCATCGTGCCGCCCACGATCAACTACGAGACCCCCGACCCCGCTTGCGACCTGGACTACGTTCCCAATGTGGCGCGCCCGCACCGCGTCCGCTACGCAGCCAGCAATTCCTTTGGCTTTGGCGGCCACAACAGCTGCCTCATCCTCGGAGGCCCATCTCATGAATGGCAACGGCGCATCTAGTCATTCGTCCGGCAGCGCTCAGGCCGGCCAGCAGCGTTACGCCCATATTGTGGGCTGGGGCATGGCCGCGCCCGAGCGCGTGGTCACCAACCACGAACTGGCGCAGATCGTGGACACCAGCGACGAGTGGATTCGTTCGCGCACCGGCATCGAGCAGCGCCGGGTGGCCATCGACCCGCGCGAGACCACGGCCACCCTGGGCGCCAAAGCCGGTCGGGCGGCGCTGGCCGTGGCCGACCTGCCGGCGCACAAGCTCGATCTCATCATCTGCGCCACCAGCTCGCCCGAGCACATCTTCCCCTCCACGGCTTCGCTGATTCAGGACGCGCTGGGGGCGCTCCATGCCGGCGCCTTCGACCTCAGCGCCGCCTGTTCGGGCTTCGTCTATGCCATCTCGGTGGCGACCAGCATGATCAGTTGCGGCCAGGCTGACAATGTGCTGGTCATCGGCGCCGAGACCTTGTCGCGCCTGGTCGATTGGTCGGACCGAAATACCTGTGTCCTCTTTGGCGATGGGGCCGGCGCGGTGCTGCTTCAGGCCAGTGCGCTGCCCGGCGGTGTACTCTCGACCGTGCTGGGCAGCGATGGCTCCGGTGGAGATCTGCTGATCGTCCCGGCCGGCGGCAGCCGCCAGCCCGCCACCCTGGAGACGGTGGCTTCGGGCCAGCACTTCATCAAGATGGATGGCAAGGCGGTGTTTCGGTTTGCCACCCGCGTCATGGCCGAGGCCACGCGGCAGGCGCTGGACAAAGCCGGGGTGAGTGTGGGCGAGGTCGATCTGGTCATCCCCCACCAGGCCAACGAGCGCATCATCCGCTCGTCGATGAAGGCGCTGGGCCTGCCGGAGGAAAAGGTCTTCATCAATTTACAGTCCTATGGCAATACTTCCACGGCCTCAATCCCCATCGCGCTCTGCGAGGCGATTGCCCAGGGCCGCTTGCGTCCGAACGACAATGTGGTGATGGTTGGTTTCGGCGCCGGCCTGACCTGGGCGGCCACGGCCATCCGTTGGGCCACACCGGGCGCACGGCAAGCGCCGGCCTGGCGGGCCGGGCAGCGTTCGGCCACCTATGGCCTGGCGCGAGTGCGGTCGCGGCTGTTGAACTACAGTCGCAAGGTGGAAGGAAGTCTGGCGACCGAGGGGGATGGCATCAGCAAGACGCTGACCGAGCGGATCGAGGGCTGGCGGCGCTATCGCACCGGACGCTGACGATCCTGGCCGGCGCCGTTTCGAGGCGCGGTTCATCACTTGGGGCGCCGGCTCCGCCAGTCGCACCGTCGGAAACCGGAAACGGGTCGGGCTTTGACGAACCGTGCGCTGTTGGGGTACGATCAGGGCGTGGTGAACGATAGAACGACCCACCAGCCCCCATCGTCTGCCGATGAACATCTGCGCCCTTCGGTCACGGTTGATCTTGTCCTCTTCACTTTTGCCGAAGGCGAACTGCGGGTGCTGCTGATCAAGCGGCGACATCCGCCTTTTGCCGCTTCCTGGGCCTTGCCGGGCGGCTTCGTCGGCATCGGCGAACGCATCGAAGACGCCGCCGCCCGCGAACTGGCCGAAGAAACGGCCGTGGAAGGCGTCTATCTCGAGCAGCTTTATACCTTTGGCGAACCCAATCGCGACCCACGCGGACGGGTGATCACCGTCGCCTACTTCGCCATCGTCGGCGCCGATGTGGTGCAGCAGGCCCATGCCGGGGCCGAGGCCAGCGAGACGGGCTGGTTCAGCGTCTATGATCTGCCGCCACTGGCGTTCGACCACGCCCGCATCATCTCCTATGCCCTGCAACGGTTGCGCTACAAGCTGGAATACACCGCCCTGGGCTTCCTGCTCTTGCCCGACGAGTTCACCCTCAGCGAGTTGCAGCAGGTGTATCAGGTGGTGCTGTGCGAACCGCTGGACAAACGCAATTTCCGCCGCAAGATCCTGACCCAAGGCATCCTCGAAGACACGAGTAAACTCCGCTTCGGCGATCACCGCCCGGCCAAACTCTACCGTTTTGCCGCTGCGGCCATCGAGCTAGAGAAGGCGCGCCGCCGTTTTCCCTGACCATACTCCCCAGGAGCAGCCATGTACAAGCACATTTTGATTCCCCTCGACGGTTCCGACCTGGCCGAACAGGCCGTGACCGAAGCCAGAAAACTGATCGGCCCCGAAACCACGATCACCCTGTTCCAGGTCATTCGCTTGCCCCTGCCGGTGATGTCGCCGGATGTGGGCCTGAGTATGCCTGTGATCGAAATGGACGATCTGATGAACGAGGCGATGGCCTATCTGAACAAGGTGGCGGCCGAACTGGCCACCGAGGGGATCGAAGCCAAATGCGAGGTGGTGGAGGCCGACAATGTGGCCGACGCCATCACCGACTTTGCCCGCGGCCACAGCGTCGATTTGATCATCAAGACCACCCACGGCCGCGGCGGGCTGAGCCGGCTGGTGTTTGGCAGCGTGGCCGAGGGCGTGGTGCGGCATGCGCCCTGCCCCGTGCTGTTGATCCGGGCGGCGCTGGTGCACTCCTGACCCGATCGGTATCGCCAGCGTCAGCGTGCGGCTATCCCTCCGAACCGCCAGCGTCAGCGTGCGGCTATCCCTCCGAACCGCCAGCGTCAGCGTGCGGCTATC
Organism: Caldilineales bacterium; assembly: GCA_019695115.1. GTDB lineage: Bacteria > Chloroflexota > Anaerolineae > J102 > J102 > SSF26. The sequence goes on from JAIBAP010000103.1 coordinate 6,809, forward strand.
CCTCCGAACCGCCAGCGTCAGCGTGCGGCGATGCGGGCCTCAGCCAGCAGCCAACAAGGAGATGACGACATGTACCATACGATCTTGATCCCACTGGACGGTTCGACCCTGGCCGAGCAGTCGCTGCACCACATCCAGCAGGTGGCAGCCCCAGCTGCGCGGGTGATACTGATCCAGGTCGTGCATTCCCCGACCCCCATCGTGGCCCCCGAGATGGCCGTGCCCCTGCCGACGGGCGGGCTGGAGGAGGTGAGAGACGAGGTGATGGCCTATCTGCGTTCGGAGGCCGAGGGTCTGGCTGCCGGACAGGTGCAGGTGAACATCGACGCCATCGAAAGCGATGATGTGGCCGCTGCCATCGTCGGCTATGCCAAAGACCACGGCTGCGACCTGATCATCATCTCGACCCACGGCCGTGGTGGCCTGAGCCGGCTGGTGTTTGGCAGTGTAGCCGAGAATGTGGTGCGGCACGCGCCCTGCCCGGTGTTGGTGATGCGGCCGAGTTAGCTCCGCCGGTCAAGAGCGCCATTCCCATTCTTTCCAGGAATTGCGGGATTGCCCTCCCAAAAGCTGTACATCTCGACCATCGTGATGCGCGCAGTCAAGAGCGCGTTGCCTGCTTTGGACGCAGTCAAGTCCCGGATCCAGGTCGATCCAGTTTCGTCTACATAGCGTTTGCCGAGTGCGCTGGTGTCGAGATAGAAGGAGGCCGGCATCAATAGGACTCCATTCGTTCGGCTATGATCAACTCGGAGATAGGCCCGGCCATTGCCAAAGCCGCGACTGCCGATGACAACGCCGCTTCCGAGACAGGGTGAGCAGACCCGGAGTCAGTTTGCGGTTCAATCAGACCAGCAACGTGCAACGCTTCATACACTTTTTGGCGGTGAGCCAATTTCTTCTGAGCGCGTGTCACTCGCGGGACGATGCGCAACTCGATTGCCTCATGCTCCGGTAAAGAAAGTGGCTGTAGCGGGCGCAAGACGCCTTTTTCATAGATGGCGGTAAAGGTAAGGCCCATGTTCGAACTCCTTGATCCGACATTCTAGCACGAGGCCGGAGGACGAACAACCATCGATCACTGGTCGGCGTCTCCCCACCGCGCTAACGCCGGCCAGTGCAGCTGCGAAAAGGCGTGGTACAGCCGTCTGCGCACGTCGTCCTTGAGCCGGGCGCGGTATAGCCCCAGCAATGGCGCCCATTGGCACAGCCAGCGCCAGATCAAGGCGGCGTCGAGCTGGCGAGCGAACGAGTCTGGGTCGAGAACGCGCCCCCGCCGCGCCAGCGCCGCCAGATAGACGCCGATCATCTCGTCCCACGACAAGGGCGGATGGGCATCGGGGTAGGCCCAGGGGTGCAGATAGGTGGCCAGGTCCAACGCCGGCGGTCCGGCGGAGGCCAGCTGCCAGTCATACCACACCCGCTCGCGCCCATCCAGGCTGATGGCGATGTTCTGAAAACCGGCATCGCCGTGCAGGAGGGTGAATGGGCTTTGGTTGAGCGTCTCTAGCAGCGGGGCGGGCGAGGCAGCCAGGGCCAGCAGGCGGGTCAAGCGCGGCGCGGTGAGGGTCTCGTCGAATTCGGCCTCGGCCAGGAGGATCTCCAGACTACGCACGGCGTCGGCCAAGAGGTCGGGGGCGTCGAGGGTGGTAGGGTGGGCCAACCAGGGCCATTCGGTCAGGGCCAAAGCAGAAGCCTGCCAATAGGCGGCGTGCAGGCGGGCCAGGTCGGCAAGGGTGTTCTCCACATCCGCCCGCTCCCAATCGGCCAGCCAATGCGAGGTGGGTTTGGCGGGAGGGAGGGGCAACAGCCAGAGGTCGCCGCTCACCAGGTCGAAGGCCACGGCGGTGGGCATGGCGATGGGCGCTTTGCCGGCCAGATGGACGTAGACCTGAACCTCGCGCTGCGGCGCCCCGCGCAGAAACGCGCCCTCGACCACCGCGCCCCGCTTGTGCACCAGCGTCATGCTCGACTGGATCCCCGCCCGACGCAGGTTCAGCCGCCAGTAGGCCAGGGTGCTGCCCGAAAGACCCCCGCTGAACGGCTGCCGCTGGAGGCTGGTGACGGTGGCGGCGGGCGAAGCCAGCCATCGACGCAGACCCCACAGCAGGGCCGGGGGCAGATCAACCGGCATCCTCCACCTCTCCGCCCAACAACTCGAACAACTCGTCCTGGCCCGACAGGGGGGCGAGGTTGATGTATTTCGTCTGCTCGGCCTGGATGAGACCGGCGGCGCCGCGGGGGTGATAGCCGATCACCAGGGCGGGGAAGCGCCGGCCGCCCATCTCCACCCGCGCGATCTGACTCCGGTTGAGCCGGTGACTCCCCCGCAGCGGCGTGCGATAGAGGAGGGTGTGGCCGTCGAAGTCGGCGCCGGCCAGGCTGCCGAGAACCATGAAGAAGGCGACGACGGCCACGCCGGCGGCAAAAATCGCCAACAAACGGTCGGATGTCCGCCAGGCTTCGCTGCCGAGCAGGATGGCGCCGAGCGCCAGCAAGACCGTGGCCAGACGAAAGATCGGGGTGGGCGAATAGTGTTTCACGACCTGGTCAGGCGAGGCTTTTGACATAGCTGTAGCCCGTCAGTGGCAGTTCCTGCATCCCGACATGCAGCAGCAGGCCCTGCAGGTCGGCGTCGGTGTGGTTGATGTCCACCACCAGTCGTTGTACCCCCCGTGTGACCAGTTCGTTCAGGCAGCGGAGAAGCAGCCAGCGCCCCAAACCCCGGCGACGAGAGGCTGGCGCCACGCACAGTCCGAGCAAGGAGGCGGTGGAGACGCCGGTGTGCTGCGAGACTTCGGGCAGCAGCGCGCATTCGATCTCGGCCAGGAATTCGGCGCGGGCGGAGGCGGTCAGGCTGAAGCCCTGGGCGGTGACGGCGATTTTCAGATCCAGCGCCGCTATCTGCGGCAGATGTTCGACGACATAATCGCCGAAGAGCATTTCGTACAGGAGCCAGCGTTGGCTGATGCGATAACCGGCGCGGCCCAACGCGCCCATGATCTCCAGGTCGCCGCCCACCAGCGCCCCACGGCCGGCCAGATGGCAGGGGTAGCCGCCCCGGATGGGAAAGGCGACCACTTGGGCGACTTCCTGGCGGCGGAAGTAGGCGTCGGCGGCGGCCAACAGGGCGGGGGCGGCGGTCGTCGCGCCTTTGGGCAGCACGGCCAGGTGCCGGAGGAAGCCAGCGCGCGTAAGGCGGTCGTCATCCTGCAAGCGCCCGATGGTGCAATGGGCAAAGCCGATGGTGTGCCCGTCCAGAGTCGCCGTCAGCCAGCCCTCCGGGTCCAGCGTCCATTCGGCCACTGGAGCGGGGTCGTGGAGCAACACCAGTTGGCGAAAGGTCTTCGGGTCGAGCGGCCAGTGGTAGGGGAGGGCGGCCGTCGCCTGGTTGAACAGTTCGGTGACGGCGGCCAGGTCGCGGTGGCGGAGGGGGGTGATTTCGAGCATTGGGGGGCAGGGGGCAGGGGGCAAGTGGCAAGTGGCAGAGCTTGTCCCTTCGCTCCGCTCAGGGCAGGCTCTGAGTGAAACGAAGGATCGCAGGTGGCAGGGGGCGGAGGGCGGGGGGCAGGGGGCAGGTCGCGGGTGGCAGGGGGAAGGGGACAGGGGGCAGGGGGCAGAGGGCGGAGGGCGGGGCTTGTCCTGAACGCAGCAAATTTCATCCCGTTGGTGTCATCGCCGCAGGTTTTGCCAGGCGGCGGCAAGCATGAGCAGGCCGGCGGCGATGAGCAGAAAGGAAGAAGCGCGGATGAGCCGGCCCAGGCGGGCGGTTGTCAGTTGCTGCGCCCGGCTGAAGAGCCAGGCGATGACCATCTTGCTGCCGATGAGGGTGAGGTAGAAGCCGGCGACGAAGGCGGCGGCGCCGGCCGGCTGCTGGCGCCAGGCCCGCACCACGGTGGGGGCGCCGACCGCAGCCCAAAACAGGTAGGGGTGCGGGTTCATGAAGTTGATCAGGGCGCCGTGCCACAAGTCCTGACGGGCGCTGGTGGTAGGCGTCAGGACGATGGCGCCGGCCGAATGCCGGTAAGCATCGATGCCCAGCCAGATGACGAAGAGGCCGCCCACGATCAGCAGGTAGTCGAGGTACTCTGGCGGCAGTCTGCCGACCAGGAGGACGGCGACGGCGATGATGGGCAGGTCGGTGAGGATCGGCGCCAGGGTGACGCGCAGCCCGCTGGCCAGTCCGCCGGCCAGGCTGCGCTGGATGACCAGGGCCAGGAGCGGGCCGGGCGCAATCCCGGCGCTGAAACCCAGGGAGAGGCCGAGGAGAAGATAGGGCATCAGGCGGCGGGGTGAGAGCGCAGGCCGAGGATGTGGTAGAGCAGGATCGAACCGGCGACGGCGGCGTTGAGCGAGTCGATGCGGCCAATCATGGGCAGTCTCAACAGCCAGTCGCAGGTTTCGGCCACCAGGCGGCCGAGACCGAAACCTTCGGAGCCGACGACCACGGCCAGGGGGCCGGCCAGGTTGGGTTGGGTGTAGGGCAACGAGCGGGGGCCGGCCTCCAGCCCGGCAATCCACAGCCCGGCTGCCTTCAGCCGCCCCATCGTCGCCACCAGGTTCGTCTCCTGGCAGACCAACAGGTGCTCCACGGCCCCGGCCGAGGCGTTGACGACGGCTGGCGTCACCTCGGCCGCACGGTGGCGGGGGAGGACGACGCCGTGGACGCCGCAAGCCTCAGCCGTGCGCAGCAGCGTCCCCAGGTTTTGCGGGTCTTGCACACGGTCGAGCAGCAAGAAGAAGGCATCCTGGTCGCGCGCCCTTGCCAGCGCCAGGGCGGCGTCCACATCGGCGTAAGGGTAGGGGCCGGCGGCCAGGAGCAGGCCCTGATGGTTAGCCCCGTGCAGCCAGTCATCCAGTTGCTCCCGCTCCACCGTCTGGATGCCTGCGCCCGCCCGCCGCGCCAGGGCCAGGCTTTCGTCCACGAGCGGATGCGGTTGCAGGCCCCGGGCCAGAAACAGTTGCCCGGCCTTGCGCCTGCCGGCTCGAAGTGTCTCGCGCACGGCCTGGCGGCCGTAGATCAGGTCGGCGCCAGGCCGGGGGCCGGGCCTTACATCTCCCATCGCCAGGTCGTCCCCTCGCGCGTGTCCTCCAGCACAACGCCCAACTCGGCCAGCCGGATGCGCACCTGGTCGGCCAGCGCCCATTGTTTGGCCTGGCGCAGCCCGGTGCGGGTCGCGACCAGCAGATCGATGAAGGGAGCGGCGCCGGTAGAGCGGCCTTGTTGCGGTTCGGTCAGGTCCAGCCCCAACACCCCGGCAAATTCTTGCAGACCGGCCTGGGCCTCCGCCAGGGCCTCGTCGCCCACCCCGGCATCGCGGGCGCTGTTGATGGCTTTGACCAGGTCGAAGAGGTGGCCCAGGGCGCCGGCGCTGTTGAAATCGTCATCCATCGCCTCGATGAAACGCTCACGGGCGTTTTGCAGCGCCTGGCTGAGCGATTCGACCTCGGGGCCGGCGACCAGGCGTCCGCTGGGGGGGCGCAAGGCCCCGCGCAGGCGGTCGAGGCCGCGCTCGGCTTGTTCGACCACGTCGTCGCCAAAGACGAGCGGTTTGCGATAATGCGACCCCAGCACCAGCAGCCGGAAGGCGTCGGGGCTGTGCTCGGCCAGGAAGTCGTCGATGCCGATCATGTTGCCCAGGGACTTGGACATTTTCTCGCCGCGCAGTTGCAACATACCGTTGTGCAGCCAGTAGGTGGCCATGGGCGCGCCGTTGCAGCTTTCGCTCTGGGCGATCTCGTTTTCGTGGTGCGGGAAGATGAGGTCGTTGCCGCCGCCGTGGATGTCGATGCTGACGCCCAGGTGGCGCCGGGCCATGGCCGAGCATTCGATGTGCCAACCGGGGCGGCCCAAGCCCCACGGGCTGGGCCAGGCCGGTTCGTCGGCGGCCTTCTGGCGTTTCCAGAGGGCGAAATCGGCGGCATCGTCTTTGAGTTCGTCGCCGAACCGCTGGCGTGTGCTGCTGACGGCGTGCTCGATGCTGCGCCGGCTGAGTTTGCCATAGTCCGCGTCGCTGCCGACGCGAAAGTAGACATCGCCCTCGGATTCGTAGGCGTGGCCCCGGTCGATCAACGATTGCACCATGGCGATGATCTCGTCGATGGTGGTGGAGACGCGCGGGGTGACGGTGGGCGGCAGGATGCGCAGCCGGGCCATCTGGTCGCGAAAGCGGTCGATGTAGCGTTGCGCCAACTGCATGGAGTCTTCGCCGGCGGCGCGGGCGCGGTTGATGATCTTGTCGTCCACGTCGGTGAAGTTCATGGCGTGGAGGACGCGATAGCCACGAAATTCGAGATAGCGGCGGATGATGTCGAACACCAGCGCCGACATGCCGTGGCCGATGTGGGCGTCGTCATAGACGGTGGGGCCGCAGACGTATAGGCGCACGACGCCCGGCTCCAGGGTCTGGAACAGTTCGAGCTGGCGGGTGAGGGTGTTGTAGACGCGGAGGGGCATGGGGGGCGTGAAACGTGAGGCGTGAAACGTGAAACGTGAGGCGTGAAACGTGAGGCGTGAAACGTGAGGCGTGAAACGTGAGGCGTGGTGCGTGGTGCGTGGTGCGTGGAACGTGAGGCGTGGTGCGTGGTGCGTGAAACGTGAGGCGTGAAACGTGAGGCGTGGTGCGTGGTGCGTGGTGCGTGGTGCGTGGAACGTGAGGCGTGGTGCGTGGTGCGTGGTTCTGTGCGATGGGCGCCACGGAACACGGAATACGGAACCCGGAACCCGCCTCAACCCAGGGTGGCGAAGATCATGCGGCCGGCGCTGGTTTGCAGGACTTTGGTCACGGTAAGCTCGACTTCCTTGCCCAGGTAACGGACGCCGTTCTCGACCACGACCATGGTGCCATCGTCGAGAAAGCCAACGCCCTGGTCGATTTCTTTGCCTTCCTGGATCACGCGCAGCCGCAGCCGCTCGCCGGGCAGCAGGATCGACTTCACGGCATTGGCCAGATCGTTGAGGTTGAGGACGGTCAGCCCCTGCAGCGCCGCCACCCGGTTGAGGTTGAAGTCGTTGGTCAGCAGGCCGAAGTTGTGGTCGCGGGCCAGGGCCAGGAGTTTTTCGTCTACCTCGCGCACGCCGGGGGCGTCGAGGTCGCTGATCGTCAGCCGCGCCACCGGCACGGATTTGAGCGCGTCCAGGACTTCCAATCCTCGGCGGCCGCGCGTCCGGCGCTGCGGGTCGGCGGAATCGGCGATGTAGTGCAGTTCGGCCAGGACGAAGCGAGTGGCCAGGAGCGGGCCGGGCAGGAAGCCGGTGCGGGCGACGTCGGCGATGCGGCCGTCGATGATGACGCTGGTATCGAGCAGAAACGAGACTGGTTCGGGCGTCTTGGCGGCGGCGGCGGCGGCGGCCTCAGGCTCGCGCCCGGCCCGCCGCGAGCGCGAGAACAGATGCACCAGGTCGAGACCGCGCAGGATGGCGACGGTCGCGCCCAGGTAGCCAAAGATGATGCTGGCGACGAAGGGGAGGATGGAGCCGAAGGGGTCGGGCAGCTGCGAGAGGGGGATCACCAGCAGCGCGCCTACGGCCAGACCCACGGCCAAACCGATGCCGCCGGCCAGCATTTCTTCGATGGGAATCTGGCGGATGAAACGGACGGCGAAGTGGGCCGGGCGCGTCGTCAACCACGGCGCTATGATCCAACCCACTATGGCGCCGCCCAACGTAAGCGGTATGATCCACTGCAATGCCCTCGGATTTGTGAGGGGGTTTGTTGTTTCGGTGATAGCAGTGCCGACCCACCAACCAATGATGGCGAAAACGATGAGTCCAAGGATACGAAAGATGCGGTCGAGGAGCACGGGCTGGTCACCTCCTTGATAGGTTATGCGATTGTAGGACGCTCCGGGTGGCCGAAGCCGTTCCAGGGCGAGGAAGGAAGGATGAAGGCGATGAATGAATGCGAGGCTGGCGGAAACAGCGCGTTCATGCTACCATAGATTAGCAAAGCTGACAATGTTTGGTCTCGTGCAGGGTGAGCGTCAAAGTTTCCCGGGTTGAGCAGAGTGGGAGGGACGAAAGCGAGCGCGGCCAATGGGAGAACGGCGCCAAGGGTGGTCGGGCGCAGGAGAGTGAGTACGGCGAGTGGGAGGTGGG
>JAIBAP010000104.1 GCA_019695115.1 Caldilineales bacterium
CGTGGTGTCTGATGAGGAATTGGCGCAAGTCGATATCCAACGCGCTGATTTTCATGGCGAGTGGAACTATACCATCTTGCCGCGAGTCAAACCAATCGATACAGTTATTTCATGACAGACCCTAAGGAGTAGGGAGTAAGGAGTAAGGAGTAAGCAGCAAGGAGTCGCCAGTACTCGTCAGTATGGTCGGCAATCAATAACCAATCTCCAATCTCCAATTACCAATCCCCATTCTATTCCAACCCCACCCGCCGGGCAATCTCGGCTTCGAGTTTGTGGCGGACGCCGGGCACGGGCACGCGGTTGAGGACTTCCTCGAAGAAGCCGGAGACGATCATGCGCTTGGCCGTCTTGCGGCCGAGGCCGCGCGCCATCAGATAGAACACGTATTCGTCCTGGACTTTGGCGCTGGTGGCCCCGTGTGTGCAGCGCACATCGTCCGCCTGAATCTCCAGGCCGGGGATGGAATCGGCGCGGGCCTGCTCGGACAGGATCAGATTGTCGTTTTTCTGGTAGGCATTGGTCTTTTGGGCATGGGGCCAGACGTTGATGATGCCCTGGTAGACCGAGCGGCTGGCGTCGTCCAGCGCGCCCTTGAACAGCAGATCGCTGGTGCCCTGCGGCCGTTTGTGTACCTGGTTGGTGTGATGGTCGATGTGCTGGCGGCCCTGCGGGAAGTAAAGGCCCAGCAACTCGCCGTGGCTGCCGCGCTCCTCCATGTTCAGGTCGATCCAGACCTTGCTCAGCCGGCTGCCCCATGAGGCTTGCAGATGCCGGTAGAGGGCGTCGCGCTGGGCCGAGGCGCGCATGGTGGCGAAGTTCCAGGCGCTGGGGTGCAGGTTCTGCAGGTGGAGATAGTGGAGCCGCGAGCCGGCCAGCGGGTAGGCCTCCACCACCGTGTCGCTCATCCCGCGCTCCGCCCCCAGATAATCCTCGGCGATGGTCAACTCGCTGTTTTCGTCGCCGATGATGAGGCTGTGGTGGAAGGCTGCTTTGCCCGCGCCCAGGTTGATGATGACCTGGAACGGTTTTTCGACGGCGACATGGCGCGGGACATAGAGGAAGGTGCCATTCTGCCAGAGGGCATAGTGCAGGGCGGCGAATTTGTTGTCGGCGGCCTGCACCTGGCTGCCCAGATAGGCGCGCACCAATTCCTCGTGCCTGTCCAGGGCCGTGCGCAGGTCGCTGAAGATGACGCCGCGGGCGGCCAGGGCCGGGTCGAGATCAGAATAGATCAGGCTGCCATCCTGGAAAACCAGGGCGCCAGCGCTGTCGATCTTGCCCAGGTTGCTGGCCAGCGAGCGCGGCAACTGGCTGCGGCTGGCGGCGGTGGGCGCGGCCTGCGTCTGCAGGCCAAAGTTCTCCAGCTTGAAGCCGGTCAGCCGCGTCCGCCGCCAGGTTTCTTCGCTATAGGTGGGCCAGGGCATGGCCTCGAACATCTCCCAGGCGGCAGCGCGGGACTGGCGCACCCATGCGGGTTCGGCCAGGCGTTCAGCGGTAGCCAGCGCCGCCGGCAGGGAAAGGGTGTCGGTCTTGAGGGTCATATCGTTATTTCGGATTTCGGAGTGCGAATTGCGGATTGCAGAATATGGAGTGCGAAATGGATCGATCACGAATGGCACGAATGGACGAATGGCACGAATAGAGCCACTTGTGGAGTGCGAATTGCGGATTGCGAAATGGATCAATCACGAATGGCACGAATGGACGAATGGCACGAATAGAGTCATCTGCGATCCTTCGTTCCACTCAGAGCCTGCCCTGAGCAGAGCGAAGGGACAGGCTCTGCGACTTGCCACCTGCGACTTGCCACTTGCGACTTGCGACCTGCCACTTGCCACTTGCCACTTGCCACTTGCGACCTGCCACTTGCCACTTGCCACCTGCTACCCAATACTCCCCTCCATCTGCAACTGGATCAGGCGGTTCATCTCGACGGCGTATTCCATCGGCAACTCTTTCACCAGCGGCTCGATGAATCCGCCCACGATCATGCCGGCGGCCTCGTCTTCGCTGATGCCGCGGCTGGTCAGGTAGAAGAGCTGTTCCTCGCCGATCTTGCTGACCGAGGCTTCGTGGCCGACTTCGACCGCGTCCTCGTCGATCTCGATGTAGGGGTAGGTGTCGGAGCGGGAGCGTTCGTCGAGCAGGAGGGCGTCGCAGACGACGGTCGATTTGCTGTTCTTGGCGCCTTTGGCCACCTTCAGCAGCCCGCGATACGAGGCGCGGCCGCCATCCTTGCTGATCGACTTGGAAATGATCTTCGAGGAGGTGTTGGGTGCGCCGTGCACCACCTTGCCGCCAGCGTCCTGGTGTTGGCCATGCCCGGCGAAAGCGATGGACAGCACCTCGCCGTGCGCCCGTTCGCCCAGCATGTAGACGGCGGGGTACTTCATCGTGATCTTGCTGTTGTGGACGATGAAGCCCTGGGCGACGAAATTGCCCGTGCCTTCCACCTCGATATCCCAGGTGGGTTCGGCCACGGCCCCCGGCGCCGAGACCGACACCTGGGCGATCTCGACGGCGTCGGGCAGGGTGATCTGCGAGCGCCCGACCCGGCGGTGGTGCTGGAGCCGAGCCGGCTGGCATTCCTCCGCCTGCTGGCGCAGCCGCGGGCTGATGTGAGCGAACAGCCGGGCGTCGATGGGGAAACTCAGGCGGTGCGAGCCATGCGCGGTGGCTTCGATGCCGGCGATGACGACGCGGCGCGGCTCGTCGAATTCGGTGTACAGCCGCGGCGTGATCCCCAGCGTGACCACCAGGCCGGCCACATCCTCCAGCAGCTCGCGGTTGACGGATTTCAGGGTGAAGCTGCGCGGGGCCTGCACCGTGCCATCGGCGTCGAGATAGCCGGCGATGAAGGCCAGCCGCTGCGATTCGGGCAGCGATGACACCCACTGCGGCACACGCTTGCTGGCCGCCGAGCCGCCGAAGCCGTTGACCTGGAAGAACTCGGCCAGTTCCTTGCTGTGCCAGGCCAGATGATTGCCATCCGTGCGCTCGACCGGCTCGGCCGTGGTAACGGCCGTCATCGTCTGCAGCAGCCGCTCGCGCGCCCGATCCTGCACCGGCGTCGAGAAACCGACTTTGGCCCAGCGCATCACGCCCTCGGTGCGACCTGCCTGCACCTCGACGTTGCCATCGCCCAGCCAGTAGCCGAACAGCCACATGATCTCGTCGGTGGTCTCGGTCAGGGGCATCAGCCGCGAGTCGCGCGTCCGGCTGACGTTCAGCCCGGAGACATACTGATTGCCCGAAACGAAATCCGTCACCAGGGCGGGGAGTTGAAGTTGGTGGGGCTGGCCGTACGCGATCGACGTGCGCGGCACGATCGCCTCTTGCAGATGGTCGGCGCGGACATAGGCCAGTTGGTATCGTCCCAACTTCTTCGCCGCCTGCGCATCGTAGACATAGGAGTAGAAGGGATGGTTGGCGGTCACGCGCAGCTTGCGTTCGCCGATTGCCACCGTTTGCACGGGCTGATAGCCAGAGAAACGCTTGGCCGCCACCCGGCGGAAGCCAAGCTGCCCGGCGCTCTCGTCGAACGACAGCACTTCCTCGCCCACGTTGAGTTGCTCGATGGGCTTGACCCCGACCGGCGTCGTCACCAACGAGCCTTCGGCCAGACAACCGAGATTGCCGTCGATCCACTCCATCGTCGCGTTTTCATAGGCAACGGCGCGCTTCGTCACCAGATTGTAGACATTGTTCGACCAGTTCTGGATCGTCGTGTAGCGGCAGCGGCCGTTTTTGTGGACGATGATCTCGACCACGGCGCTGTGCAGGCTGTCGCTGGAATAGGTGGGGGCGGTGCAGCCTTCGATGTAGTGCATGCTGGCGCCTTCGTCGACGATGATCAGCGTGCGCTCGAACTGGCCCATGTTGGCGGCGTTGATGCGGAAATAGGCCTGGAGCGGGATCTCGATGTGGACGCCGGGCGGCATGTAGATGAACGACCCGCCCGACCACACGGCGCTGTTGAGGGCGGCGAATTTGTTGTCGGTGGGCGGGATGATGGTGCCGAAATACTTCTTGAACAGCTCGGGGTGCTCGCGCAGGGCGGTGTCGGTATCCAGGAAGAGCACACCCTGTTTCTGCCATTCTTCTTTCAGCGAATGGTAGACGACTTCGGAGTTGTGGACGATAAGGCCCTCGGCCACGAAGTTGTGCGGCCCGGCGACCTCGATATCGTAGACCATCTCGACCCCGGCCGGTGTGATCGCATCGATCTTGGCGAAGCCGACCTGGTCGTTGGCATGGACTCTGAACGTGGTGCCATGGGCGCTGGTGTAGCTGTGATGATACTTGCGCTTGCCCAGGCGGTCGCGGCGCTGCGGCGAACGCACGGGAATGCGCTCGAAATCGCCTGCCAGTTGCAGCCGGTAGCCGACGACGGCGCGCTCAAGCTCGGTCGGATGTTTCGATTCGAAGCGATGGATGTTCGAGGCCGGCAGGCCGGTCATCGCCGCCAGGTCGCGCACATCTTGCAGCAAAGCCGAGTTGCCGCTGGTGAGGACGATGTCGTGATTCTTGGCCGCATCACGCACATAGCCATCCGAATCGATGTAACCGCCCAGAAACGCCAGTTTTTGCGATTCAGGCAGGGTGTACATCCAGGCTGGGACGCGCTTGCTCAAGGCCTTTCCGCCCATGCCGTTCGTTTCCAGATAGCGCGCCAGTTTGGTCGAGTAAACGGTCATGCGGTCAGGATTGCCGTTGACGGGCGTAATCCCGAACAACGCCTCGGTTGTGCGCACAAGCTCCTGGCGCAGGGGCTTGTCGGTCTCGGGGATGGCGAATTCGATCCGGGCCTTGTCTGCGCCCTGGCTGGTGTGGATGAACCCATCGCCCATGTATAGCCCCAGCCACCAGAGCAGGTCGTCCGAGCTGTGTTCGGGGAGCGAGATGGCGTTGTAGCGCTCGCTGATGTCGAGCGTGTATTCCACGCTCTGGTTGCGGCCCACCACCTGCGTCTTGATCTCCGGCTGCTGCATGGCGTGGGTTTCGCCCGCCTCGGGCAGGCGCTTGGCCACCGCCACCAGGTCGCCCGGCTGCAAATCCTGCAAATACTTCCATTGCCGGCGATAACGGCCGCGCTGTTTGCCCGGCGCCTTCTGGTAGTCGAGCACCAGGAAGGGGTGATTGGAAGTGGCCTTGATCGTGCGCGTTCCCACGCGCACCTCGAACACCTCGCGCTCGCCTTTGGCTGCTTTTCCCGTCACCCTGGCGGTGATGATGGCGTTCTGCGCTTCGTCGAAGGAGAAAACGGTGTCCCCGGCCTCGACCTCGGCGATGGGTTTGAGGCCGCGCGCCGTGTAGACGCGGGCATCGCCAGTCAGACACTCGTACTGCGCGCCCACGCCGGCCAGGAATTTCCGCTCGGCCTCGGGGATGCCCAGGCGGTCGAACGTCTCTTTGATCTCGCTGGGCACATCGTCCCAATTCTTGCCCTGCTTCTCGGCCGGCTTGATGTAGTAATAGATGTCATCGAAATCGATGGTGCTGAGGTCGGCGCCCCAGGTGGGGGTCGGGCGCGAGAGGAAGACATCGAGCGCCTTGTGGCGGAACTCGCGCATCCAGTCCGGCTCGTTCTTCATGTCCGAGATCTGGTCGATGACCTCGTGATTCAGCCCTTTCTCGGACTTGAAGGCGTATTTCTCCGGCATCGACCAGCCGTATTTGTAATCTTCTTTGACGCCCGCAAGCGCCTGACGATCTAGTTCGGTTGCCATTTTGGTGTCTCCAATTAAGCCATCTGCAGGGCGAACTCGTTTTCGACCCAGCCATAGCCGCGCTCTTCCAGGACGTGCGCCAGCTCTGGCCCGCCAGTGGTAGCCACGCGACCCTTGTAGAAGATGCTGACCTTGTCCGGTTTGACATAATTCAGGATGCGCTGGTAATGCGTGATCAGCAGCGCCCCCATGCCATCGGCCACCAGCTTGTTGATGCCGTCGGCCACCACGCGCAGGGCGTCGATGTCGAGGCCGGAGTCGCTCTCGTCGAGGATGGCGATCTTGGGCTGGAGCATGGCCATCTGCAACACCTCGCCGCGCTTCTTCTCGCCGCCGCTGAAGCCGTCGTTCAGATAACGCTGGGCGAAGGCCCGGTCGACGTTGAAGCGATCCATTTTCGTCACCAGTTCTTTGCGGAACTCGCGCATCGGCATCAGTTCCGAGCCGATTTCCTTCTTGACCGTGGCGGTTTCGGCCTCGGCCCTGGCCCGATCCTTGTACCCGCGCACATTGCTCACGGCCGCGCGCAGGAAGTTGGCGAAGCTGACGCCGGGGATGGCGACCGGGTATTGGAAGGCCAGGAAGACGCCCAGCTTGGCCCGCTCGTCCGGCTCCAGGTCGAGGATGCTGGCGCCATCGAGCAGGACATCGCCGGAGGTGATTTCGTAGTGGGGGTGGCCGGCGATGGCGTAGGCCATGGTGCTCTTGCCGGAGCCATTCGGCCCCATCAGGGCGTGGACTTCGCCCTGGTGGATGGTCAGGGTCACGCCCTTGAGGATTTCGCTATCGCCAACATTGACGTGCAAATCTTTGATTTCGAGAACGGAAGACATGGGAGGGGATGGCTCCTTCTTGGGGGGGGTATTGGTTATTAGGGGTTAGAGATTGGAGATTGGAGATTGGCGAGCGGCGAATCTCCAATCTCCAATCTCCAATCTCCAATTACAAATTACTAACAACAAAAGAGCACCCGTTATGACCATCCATCATGCAATGGGTGAGCTCGACGTTGGCGTTGAGGACTTGGGCCATCATCGTCTTTTCCATATTGCAGATTTCACGGTGAACCGAGGCTAGTTCGTGGTAAGGGCAGTTGAATTCGTGCAGGGTGATGACATCGGCCTCGTGCGAAACGTCGGCGAGGATGCCTTTGCTGTCGAGGATGCGGGCGAACGAGGATACGCGCTCTTGCAGGGCCTGGCCGCGCACCTGCTGGCGGTATTGCCCGGCCAGTTTGTCGCCCACCCGGTTGAGCAGTGCGCGGACGACGACCGTACCCTGATCGGCCAGCAGTTCATCATACAGGTTCAGGGCCAGATCCTCGCAATAGCAGGCGAACAGTTCGCGGGCCTTGTCGCTGAGTTGATAGCGTTGCTGCGGCCGGCCGACGCCGTTGCGCTCGGCGGTGGTGGGCATTACAAAACCCTCGGCCATGAGATGGCCGAGTTGCTGGCGCATGGCGGTGTCGCTCAGCCCCAGCTCGCGGCGCAATTCCTTGACGCCGAGGGCGCCGTTGCGCTGGAGCAGCTTGATGATCTGCCCGCTGGGGGAGTTGTCGAGGGAGCGGTAGAGGGTGGACATGGGTGGGGTGGGAGCAGAAGATGGGCGGAGCGTAGCACGCTGAAAAGGTTTTGTCAAATCTCACTATAAAAATAGTGAAAATTCTCGCCCAGGCTGTCAGCGCCCTTCCGTTGTGCTGGGCGATAGACCAAAGGCGATGGACGAACCAATTCGCCTGGACGACCGAACCGCCCTCCGCCCTCCGTCCTCCGCCTCTCACCCCCCCTCCACCACCCCAATCTCCTCCTCCGTCAGCTCATACAACTCATACACCAGCCGGTCGATCTGCCGATCGGTCATCTCGATCCGCCGCTGCAAGGCCGTCTTCTCGTGCGGGACGCCCTCGGCCGCCAGCCGCTGGTGCAGGTCGAGCATCTGTGTCACCAGCGCCACCATGCGGTCGTGCCGCGCAGCGTCGGCGGGGTCGGAGAAGTCGATGGTGCGGATGGGGAGTTGTTCGATGAACTGCGTCCAGAAGCGGACAAACCCACCTCGCAATGACGTGCTGATTTTTAGGAGATGCCCAAAAAGCAATGGGCTATTGAGTAACCCGAGAACGTACATTGGTGATTCTTGTCGCTCACCCTTAATCAAGATGCCGTACCCTGTTTTGTAGAAATGACCCTTTGTATCGTATGTGAAGGAAGCTCGATTGTTGTAGTCAGGCACGACGAGCTTCTGACGTTGAAACAGTGTCATGCTCTTGGGGTAGCCAAAGGCATACCAGTTTGTTCCTCTGAATTTGCCTTTCTCTCTTGCCTCCAATTGGGGGCGGTGGGTTTTGAGGTAAGCATACGCAAGAGGGTAGTTAGAAGCCAACTCCTGCTCTGGAATCAACTCCGCCTTGACGCGGTCGATAGTGTATGGGCAGATCAGTGATGTCGTAGCCTGCAAAGGTTCGTATCGGCGAATTTGTTTGCCTCGGAGGAAAGGTTTCGTGATAGCCTCTTCGATCGTCACATCCTGTCCAGCCATAGCGCATGTTCCGATGATATGCGCACCTTCCATCCGCACGTTATCCAGGACAAAGATATCATCAGCGCTTGTCTGTGTGCCGACGAAAATGTTCGCCACATCCCCCAACTTCACCGGCATCGCCCGCAGCCGCTCGAACAGATCGCTCCCGCGGCCCACCACGAAGTTCCACTCGCTCGCCCCCGCGCTTGCGGCCGGGATCGTCCCCTCCACCTGCGCTGCACCCGCGCGCCAGTCGGTCAGGTCGTGGGCGCGCACGAACGAAAACTCCTCGCTCCCGCCCTTCTCCAGGAACAACAGGCAGGTGTAGGTCGTCGCGCCCTCGAACACCTGCTGGTCGCCAAAGTGCACCACCTTGCTCAGGTGTTGGCCCTCCGCCAGCAGCTTGCGCAGCGGCTCGCCGTATTGGGCGTTGAAGAATTTGTGCGGCAGGATGAAGCCCAATTTGCCGTGCTCGTTCAGCAGACCCAGCCCCTTCTCGACGAACACGACATAAATATCGTAGTTGCCCTTGCTGGCGGCCCGGTACGCGCGCTTGTAGTGCCCCACCTCCAGCGGCGCCCACTCTTGCAGCGCCTGGATACGGATATACGGCGGATTCCCGATCACCGCCTCGAACCCGCCCACGGCCATCACCTCCGGGAACTCCTGCGCCCAGTCGAACGCATTCACCCGCGTCGTCGTCTCCTCGTCCGGCAAATCCAGCCGGCCATCGTAGAAATCCGGCCCGATCAGCGAATTGCCACACTTGATATTGCGGCCCAGGTCGGGCAGCACCCGTTCGGGCAGCAACGACATCTGCACCGCCATCCCCTCGCCCTCCAACACCTTTAGCAGCAACGAGAGCTTCGTCACCTCCACGGCCTGCGGGTCGATGTCCACGCCGTAGATATGGGCCATCAGGATGCGCTTGCGCTCTTCGATACTCAGCCGCAGCCCGCCGCCGCCGACGCGCTCCAGCGGCGGCCGCTTCCCCTTCAGCCAGCGGTCGGCGTCCTTCAGATAGTCCGCCAAATACCAGTCCAGCAGGAATTGATACGCGCCCAGCAAAAACGACCCCGACCCGCAGGCCGGATCGACGACCCGTAGGGGCGGGGTTTCCCCGCCCTTGTGCGCGCGATCTAGCGGGGGCGGGGCGACCGCGCCCCGACGCGAAGCATCCGCCGGGGGCGGGGCGACCCCGCCCCTACGCGAACCATCCGCTGGGGGCGGGGCGACCGCGCCCCGACGCGAACCATCCGCCGGGGGCGGGGCGACCCCGCCCCTACGCAGGCGATCTTCCAACAACGGCCCCACCGTCTGCCGCACGATGTAGTCCACGATATAGGTGGGCGTGTAGAACACCCCGCCCGCCTTCCGCACCTCCGGCTTCTCCTCGATCTTCACCTGCCGGCCGGGTGAGAGACGGATGACTTTGCCCAGAAAACGCTCGTAGACATGGCCGAGGATGTCGGCGGGCAGCACCGAGAACTCGTAGGGGCTTTGCGGGTAATAGAGGTGCTCGATGATGTCTTTCAGCACCTTGTCGTCGATGCTCAAGCCCGGGCTGAGGCGGTCGGGCGGCTCGGCTCGGCCTTTCTCCTCCTCGAAATGGAACAGCCCGGAGTTGTAGCGCATGTCGGCGCGGCGGAAAAGCTCTTGCAGCCGTTCGTAGGTGTGGCCGCCGTTGAGCAGGGCGCGCAACTGCTCGAACACCTCCAGGTCGCGCGCCTCGCAGATGCGCAGGAAGATGATGCGGTCGATGGTCTGCTGCACGGCCCAGTTGAGGTCGCGGCCCCGCAGCGTCGGGTTGCGCAGCGCCAGATTGCGCGCCAGCAACTCGCGCCAACGTTCGATCTCGCCCAGGAACTCATCGTCCACCTCGGCCGTGCCGCGTTTGCCGGCTTTGGCCTCGGCGAACTTGTCCAGCGCGCCCTGCCACACCGCCATCTTGCTGAACACCGCCGCCATCTCGTCCCAGCGCGCCGCATACTCGCGGTAGGTCAGCAGCATGATGCGCCCCGTCGCCGCTTTGTCGGCCCGATCAGGCCGCGTCCGGCAGTCGTAGACCGAGAACTCCTCGAAATCGGTCAGGATCGAGAGCGGCAGCTTGGCGCTCCAGGCATAGCGGCGGAGCTGGTAGGCCGGCTCGACATCGTGCGTGATGTTCACCGCCGGCTTCTTGGCCTCGACGAAGAACTTGCGCTCCTTGCCGATGCGAAACGAGTAGTCAGGGGCTTTGGCGGCGCCGCCGACCAGGACTTTGTCTTCGTGGATGACCTCTTTGTACTGCTCGGCGAAGCCCTGCGCGTTGTTCACATCCCAGCCGAGCGCGGCAAAGAAAGGATCGATGAATTGATGGCGGACGGCGGTCTCGCTGAAGGCCGCGGAACGATACTGTTCGCGGTTGCGCTCGAACAGTTCGACAAGTTGGACGATCTCGGCAGGTGCGGGCATCGGCGGCTCTCGGTCGGGGCGGCGTGGTTTGGGCGAGGATGGGCGCCAGGGGCGGGTGCAAGCGGGCGGCGGCGAACGGCGCCCTAGCTTCCCCCGGCCGTCCCCTCCTCCTCTGGCAGGAAACGCAGAAAAGTGGTGGTGGCGGCCGAGAGATCGGAGTAGTACCCGCGGTAGGATGCTGGCAATAGGGCCGCGATCTGGTACATGATCTCATCCACCATCTGCTGGCGCAGTTCTTTGGTCACCTTCGCCTCGCCCGGATCGAGATAGAACGGCCTGCCGACGGCAAGATGGATGTCGGTGCGGCGCAAACGTCCGAGGTTGCGGCGCACCGCCTCGCCGCCATAGTGCGCCGCCGGCAAGATGGGCGCTTTGCTCAGCAAGCCCAGCATGGCCACGCCATGATGCCCCTGGATCAGCTTGCCATCATGGCTGCGGGTGCCCTCGGGGGCGATGCCCAACAGATAGTGCGCCTTCAGGGCCGCCAGCGCCTGCTTCAAAGCCGTCCTGTCCACCTCGCCGCGGCGCAAGGGGATGGCGTCGATCAGGTCGAAGAGCGTGCGCAGCAGCGGGTTGTCCCACGATTCCACCTTGACCAGGCCGGTCATCGGGCGGGGGAGCGAGGCGACGTAGATGACGGGGATATCGAACCAATTGATGTGATTGACGGCCACCACCATCGGCCCCTGCGCCGGCAGGCGCTCGACCTCTTGATCATGCACCCTGAACAGCAGCCTGACCAACATCCGCACCAGCCAAAAAAGCAGGCTGCGGGCAAGGCGTTTGGCGGTGCTGTGCCGCCATTGGCCGGGAAGATAGTCTGCGG
This sequence comes from Caldilineales bacterium, assembly GCA_019695115.1. Classification (GTDB taxonomy): domain Bacteria; phylum Chloroflexota; class Anaerolineae; order J102; family J102; genus SSF26. The sequence continues at coordinate 11,530 of JAIBAP010000104.1, forward strand.
TTTCGACGAAATCTCGTCCTTTTCTGGCGTTCATGGCTCGGTTTGGCGGCGACGCGCGCCTGGCTGTGGGGCGACGCACGTTGGCAGTGGGTGGCGCTGCAGATCGCACGTGAAGTTCGCCGGGATGTTAATGCCGCCGGCAGCAGATTGCAAGCTGCAACCGCGTCCCCGCATCCCCCCGCGTCCCGTCGGGGCGATGGTTTGCCGAGGCAGGAGGGTGAGCGTCAAAGTTTCCCGAGGGGGACGAGATAGGATAGAGTCCTTCCCGCTCCGCCGCCTTCGACAAGCGCAACTGAACCGTTTGTCACCCAATCCACCTCTGCGCCTACTCGCCATCCTACTCACTCCCCTGCCCCGACCACCCTTGGCGCCGTTCTCCAATTGGCCGCGTATGCTTTCGACCCTCCTACTCAGCAAAACCCGGGAAACTTTGACGGCCACCCGAGGCAGGAGGGTTTGCCGCTCGCCCTGGCTTGGGCTACACTGCTACGGGAAGCTCCTCAACCCGCCTGCGTCGCTGCCAGAAGACCATGCCTCGCCCCAGCAAAGCCATCCCACCCCCGCCCATCATCGACCTCGACGACCCGGCGCTCTACCTCAACCGCGAACTGACCTGGTTGCAGTTCAACGCCCGCGTCCTCGAAGAAGCCCTGGACGCCTCGCACCCGCTGTTGGAGCGGGTCAAATTCCACTCCATCTTCTGCAGCAACCTCGATGAATTCTTCATGATCCGGGTCTCGGGCCTGCGCGAACAGCTGGCCGGCGGCGCCTACGAAGCCCCGCCCGACCGCATGTCGCCGGCCGAGCAGCTGGCAGCCATCCGCCGCGTCTTGGAGCCGATGTTGGCCCGTCAGGTTCAGGACTGGACGCACGACCTCCTGCCCCACCTGCGCGTTCATGGCATCCATGTCTTGCACTACCGCGAGCTGAAGGGCAAGCAACGCCAACTCCTGCGCGGCTACTTCGCCAAAGAGATCTTCCCGGCCCTGACGCCGCTGGCCTTCGACCCCGGCCACCCTTTCCCCCACATCTCCAACCTGAGCCTGAACCTGGCCGTGGTCATCGCCGACCCGGTCAAAGGCGAGCGTTTTGCCCGTCTCAAAGCCCCCCTGGATGTCTTCCGCCGTCTCATCCGCATCCCCAGCGAAGATCGCGCCGACGCCGTGCAGGACCTGGGCCTGACCGATGTGCGGGCGAACAATTTCGTCTGGATCGAGGAGGTGATGGCGGCCAATCTCGACCTGCTCTTCCCCGGCCTGGAGATCAAGGCCGCCTATCCCTTCCGCGTCACCCGCGACGCCGACATCGAAATCGAGGAGGACGAGGCCTCGGACTTGCTGGATGCCATCGAGACCGGCGTCGGCCGGCGCTTCTTCGGCAAGGCCGTGCGCTTGGAGGTGGATGCCGCCATGCCCGAGCGCTTCCGCGACATCCTGGTCGAGAACATGGAACTCCAGCCCTACCAGGTCTACACCATCGATGGCCCGTTGGGGATGGCCGATCTGATGGATCTGATGCGCATCGACCGGCCCGACCTCAAGGATCAACCCTTCGCGCCCTCGACGCCCCAGGCGCTGACCACCGGCGAGGACATCTTCTCGGTCATCCGCCGCCGCAACCTCCTGCTCTACCACCCCTACGACAGCTTCAGCCCGGTCGTTGACCTCCTGCGGGCGGCGGCGCGCGACCCCAACGTCCTCGCCATCAAGCAGACGCTCTACCGTGTGGGCAAGAATGCGCCGGTGGTGCAGGCCCTGAAAGAGGCGCGCGAGAACGGCAAGCAGGTGGCGGTGTTGGTCGAGTTGAAAGCGCGCTTCGACGAGGAGAACAACATCGTCTGGGCCAGGTCGTTGGAGCGGGCGGGGGTGCACGTGGTCTATGGGCTGGTGGGTCTGAAGACGCACAGCAAGATCCTGATGGTGGTGCGCCGCGAGCCGCAGGGCATCGTCCGCTATATCCACATGAGCAGCGGCAACTACAACGCCGTCAGCGCCCGCATCTACACCGACATCGGCTATTTCACCACCGATGCCGACATCGGCGCCGATGTCTCGGATCTGTTCAACGCCCTCACCGGCTACTCGGCCAAGCAGGACTACCGCAAGCTGTTGGTTGCCCCCGGCTCCATGCGCCGCGAGATCATCCGCCGCATCCAGCGCGAGATCGAACGCCAGCGAGACCACGGCGACGGCTATCTGGCCTTCAAGATGAATCAGCTGGTGGACAAGGACTGCATCCGCGCCCTCTACGAAGCCTCGCAGGCCGGGGTCAAGATCGACCTGCAAGTGCGCGGCATCTGCTGTCTGCGGCCTGGCGTGCCCGGCGTCAGCGAGACGATCACCGTCACCAGCATCGTCGGTCGTTTTCTCGAACACGCCCGCATCTACTACTTCCGCAACGGCGGCGAGGACGAGTACTTCATCGGCAGCGCCGACCTGATGCCGCGCAACCTCGATCGCCGCGTCGAACAGCTTTTCCCGGTGGATGACCCGCAGCTCAAAGAATCACTGCGGCAGATTCTCGACATCCAGCTACGCGACAACGTCAAATCGCGCCGGATGCACGCCGATGGCAGCTACGAGCGCATCCGCCCCCAGCCCGGCGATGACATCGTCGACTCGCAACAGTGGCTGGTCGAGCATCGGGGTTTCTGGAACCGGGGCGACTGACCTAGAATGCCACGAATTGCACGAATTGGACGAATTCTTGGTCTCGATTTCGTAAAATTCGTGCAATTCGTGGCAAAAAAGAACGGCGTGATGCTAACCTGGTAGGGTGCTGCTGATCTGGGAGGCCACGAATTGCACGAATTGGACGAATTCTTGGTCTCGATTTCGTAAAATTCGTCCAATTCGTGGC
>JAIBAP010000105.1 GCA_019695115.1 Caldilineales bacterium
CGCCGTCGTAAACGGCATCCCTGACCTCATTCCTCATCCTTTTCTATCGCTTTTGTAAGGTTCAGAACCGCAATACCGAAATCGCGGCGCTTCAACTCGTCACCGAGTTACCGGAAACTAAAGTAAAACCACTCCAAGTACGAATCCAGCCCCCGGCCCCAGGTGTCGCGATAGGCCTTCTGCTCGATCACGCTCGGCTGCTTGGTGAAGCTGGCGCTCGCACCCTCCTCGCCTTCGGGATCGTCGGGGATCGTGGCCGTGAACGAAAAATCGGCGCCGACGTTGAACGGCGGGTCGATATAGATCAGGTTCACCTGCCCGGCGAATTCCTCCAACAGCGCCGGCAGCACATACTTCTTGTCGCCCCAGATCAGGCGGTTGCGCCAGTCGGGGTCGCGGCCGGCGCTGAACAGATCCAGGGCGCGCTGGCGCTGCTGCGCCGACTCGTTCACCGTCTCCACAGTTTGGAAGGGCAGGCGCAGGCGCAGGGGCGCGACGCGACGCCCGTCTTTATCATATTTGCCGTCCCAGATCAGTTCGGTCATAGCTTTGCTCTCGATCCTGGCGCATTGGGTCGGCTCTTTTCCGCCCACAGCCAGGCGACGATAGCCTCCTCGGCGTTCGCCCTCGCCTCGGCTTGATCGCGACCCTGCGAGACACACCCTGGCAATTCCGGGCATTCGGCCACGATCCAGCCATCTTCAGCCTCGGTGAATGTGACCGCAAAGCGCATTTCGCCTCTCATCCGACCGCCACGAGATACTCGGTGAAAACAGCCCGTCGTTCGTGCGCCCGTTTAGCCGTGGCAACAAGCTCCCGTACGGTGTCGATCAACTGATCGACGACCTCGGGCGTGAAAGAAGCTTCGCCGTCGATTGGGCACACCCATGCTGGCACGTCCGGCACTTTAACGCGAATGCCGTTGCCACGGTACTCGAAGGTCGTCAATTGCCATTGTTTCCCGATCTGATGGGCGGCACAGTGCGGGTCGGGGTGTTCGTTCATGAACTTGCCGTCTTTGTATCCAGGCCCAGCAACGTCTTTGCATCAGCAAGCGGAAAGCGTCGTGGATCGGTCGCTCTTCGATCAAGGAACTCCATCAGTTTTTTGTTCTGGCGGGTCAACTCGATTTCGCGATCGAAGGCGTCGATCTCGGCCAAAATGAACTCGCGACCGTCGGGCGCTTCAAGAATGAGATTGTCTTGACGAGCCGCTTCCAAGAGCGATGTGATGCTCCTTGCATGTCGAGATATCGTCACTGTTTTCATAGAAGGAAGGGGGGCAACCCCAAGTATACAATAGTGGCCCGAAAGCACAGAGCTACGTCACATCTTCTCCATCATCCCCACAAACACCTCCGCCACCTCCACCCCAAAGGCCGGGTCGTTGACGTGGCGCTCGAACGTCAGCACGGGGATGTCGAGGCGAATCTCGGCCCGCACCGCGGCCAGGAAAGCGGCGTCGGCCTCAGGATTCCAGAAGACGCCGCCGGGATGGTTGGGGATGGACAGGCCCTGCGTGGGCACGGCGATGATCACCGGCCCCCGCGCCAGGTTCAGGCGCCCAGCGAAGATGTGGCCCAGTTCGATCATCTCCGCCTGCGAGGCCCGGACGAGCGTGTATTCCGGGTTGTGGTCGTAGACGGGGCGGCCGTGCAAAGCGGGGGGGATGGCGCCGGCGTGGAAGACGCAGAAATCGATGCAGCCGGGCACCACCACCTGCGGCAGCCCCGCCAGCCCCACCCGCTTCAGACGATCCGGGCCGCCATCGTGGATGCCGCCGGTCATCGGGTCGTAGATTTCGTTGGTGGTGAAGTCGATCGCACCGATGAATTGACCTGTCTCGGCCAACTCCTCCATGGCCGGGCCGCCGACGCCGTTCGAGTGGAAGATCACGGCTTCGTAGCCAGCCTGCGCCAGCCGATCCTTTAGCGCCATCACTGCTTTGGTCGTGTTGCCCAGCATGGTCACAGCCACGTAGCGGCCGGCAGGGTCGGGCGGCGGCAGGGCATGGCCGTGTTCGACCAGGCCCTTGAGCGCCGCGGCTACGTTGTCGAAGATGGTGGTGGCGATAGGGTTCAGACCGAGGATGTCGACCACCGAGTGCACGACCATGATGTCGCTGGTGCCCACCATCGGGTCGAAATAGTGCTTGCCCGAGGCGATGGGCGAGACCAGCACCTTGGGCACGCCCAACGGCAGCTGCATCATCGCCGCCGCGCCCATCACCGCGCCCTCGGCCCCGCCCATGCTGACCACCCCGGCCACCTTGCCCTCGGCCCAGCCCTGCCGCACGAGCGTCTTCAGCGCCTGGCGCATCCCGGCCACGGCCTTGCCCCGGCTGCCGGCGTGGCGCAGCTGGTCGATGGTGAAGCCGCCGAAGGTCGCCGCTTCCGCCCGGCTGATGTCGCGGCCCGGGCGCAGTTCGACGCCCAGGGGTTCGCCCAGGATGCCGGAATCGACCACGGTGGTGGCGACGCCGAGCGCTTCCAGCCGGTCGCGCAAATAGCCGATCTCAGCGCCTTTGGTGTCGAGCGTGCCGATGAGGTGGACGGTTTTCATGGTCGCAGGTGGCAGGTGGCAGGTGGCAAGTGGCAAGTGGCAAGTTGTGCGCGTAGCAGCTTGGGCGCAGAGATGGGGGTGGGTTGGGCAAGAGGCGAGAGTGGCAGGTGGCAAGTGGCAGGTGGCAAGTTGTGCGCGTAGCAGCTTGGGCGCAGAGATGGGGGTGGGTTGGGCAAGGGTGGCAGGTGGCAGGGTCTCCAACGATGCTCCTGACGACGCCTGCCACTTGCCACTTGCCACTTGCGACTTGCTACTTGATCAACGGCAGCAGCGTCTCGGCGCAGATGCGCACCTGATCCGAGTAGAAAGACTCGGTCAGGAAGCTGGAGCCGTGGTCGATGATGAACTTCTTCTGGTCTTCGCTGATGTCCAACCGGCTCAGGTCGGTCTCGACCATGGTCGGGTAGGGATTGGCCGGCGTGCGATCGACCGGGGCCACAAACTCGACCGTCAAGGCGCCGTCGTAGCCGATGGTGCGAAGCGTGCCCACCACCTTCAGCCAGTCCCAATGGCCCAGGCCGCAAGCGAAGCGATTGGTATCGGCGACGTGGAAGTCCAGCAACCGGCCCCGGGCCGAGCGGATGGCGGCGAAGGGATCGACTTCTTCCATATTGATGTGGAAGGCGTCGAGGCAGACGCCGCATTCGGGGCTGGTGGCTTCGGCCAGGGCCAGGGCCTGGTTGGCGCGGCTGACGAAGTAGGTCTCGAAGCGGTTGATCGGTTCGACGGCGATGCGCACGCCTTCCCGCTTGGACCAGGCATCGATCTCTTTCATGCCCTCGACGGCGTTCTGCCACTCTTCTTCGGGGGTAGCGTCGGGGTTGACCTTGCCCACGGTGCCGGGGACGATGGTGACCAGATGGCCATCCATCTCCTTGACCATGGTGATGCAGCGCTTGACGTAGTTCACCGTATGGGCGCGCACGGCCGGGTCGGGCGAGGGCAGGTGCAGGCCGGTGAACATGAGGGTGACGGCGCCCCAGCAGCGCAGGCCGTTGTCATCGAGGAGTTTCTTGACCTCTTTGGTGTTGTAGCGGTCGGGTTCGCCGCCAATTTCGATGCTTTCGTAGCCATATTTGGCCAGACGGCGGATGGTCACTTCGATGGGTTCGGCGCGCATCCAGTTGTGCATGGAAAGGTGCATGGTTTTCCTCCGGGAGTGAGTAGAGATTGGGGAATAGAGAGTGGAGATGATGGCGGAGTGGGTGGGGGGTCGGATGAGTGGCTTCAGGGGCGCAGGCCGGCGGAGCGCAGAAGCTGGTCGGCCCAGGCAGATGCATCTTCGGTCAGTGGTGGGTCGGGGTCGAAGCGATAATCGAGGCGCAGGTCGTAGCCGGCGAGATCGTAGAGTGCATGAAAGATCGAGTTGAGGTCGATGACCGGTTCGTCATCGCCCGGCAGCAGGGGAAGCGGAAAGGCGGGGATGGGGTCGCGGACGCCGAAGACAAAGAGATCGGCGCGGGGTCGCTGGCGCTCGCGGCTGACGAGGAGGCGATACTCGCTGGCGGGCGTCTTGCTCGCCAGGGGCATGGCTTCGCCCGCCCGCAGCAGGTCGATCTCGACCAGGTTGGCGTCCGAGTCCAGCACGGCATCTCGCTTCTTCAGGTATTTCGTCCGGCCCTTGCCCGGCTCCTTGTTCGAGGGTGACAGGAGTTCGAGCACGGTGACAAGGCGGTGATCATCGGCGGTGCGGATTTCCAGGTAGCTCTCACGCCTCTCCTCGAAGGTGGGGAGCAGGACGGTGAGAGGCAGGGCGGGCAACCACGGCTCGGCGAGCGGGGTGACGCCATAGATCAGCGCCGGTTCGTGCAGGAGCATGCCCGATTCGACCACGGCGATGTCGGCCTGTCCCAGCAGTTTGCTACCGTCGATCCTCAGCGTATACGACCGCTCCTCGATGGCGGCGAAGTAGCGGGGTCGCAGGCGGGGCGCCAGATGGTTGGCGATCTGGTCGATCAGCCGGTTGTGGACATCCGGCCAGAGATGCGGCGCTTCGAGGTAGGGGTCCATGCCCGGAAAGGACGTTGGCATCGTTTCTCCTGGTTCAGGGGCGCAAACTGGCGGCTCGGAGCAGTTGGTCGGCCCAGTGCGCATCCTCGCCTGAGAGGGGAGGATCGGCCGGGCCAGTATAGTCTACCGCCAGATCGTAGCCGACCTGGTCGTACAGATCGTGCAGGATGCGGTTGAGATCGACCGTCGGTTCTTCGTCGCCGGGCAGAAGGGGCAGGGGGAAGGCCGGGATGGGGTGGCGCAGGCTGAAGTCGTAAAGCTCGGCGCGAGGGCGCTGCTCGGCTCGGCTGACCAGGATGCGATAGTCAGAGATCACGGCATCGCTCAGGGGCATGGGCGGGCCGCCGCGCAGTAGATCGATCTCAACCAGGTGGGTGCTGCTGGACAGGATGGCGCCTCGTTTCCGCAGATAGGCCTCTCGTCCGCTGCCCGAGTGCTTGTTGCCCGGCGATAGAAGTTCGATGACCGCTACTGCATTCTTACTACGCCCGGCCGGCCGGATCTCCAGATAGCTTTCGCGCACAAGGTCTCGCATCGGCAAGAGCACCGTTCGTGGGAAAGAAGCCACCTCATAGATGGGCGCCACTTCGTGCAGAAGTCCTTCGCTTCGTTCGTAGGCGGCGAGGTCGGGCCGGCCGCGAAACGGATCGACGAGGGCATCAGGATCGTAGATGCGCATCTCAGTGGCGACAAAATAGCGCGGTCGCAGCCGTGGCGCCAGATCGGTGCGAAGGGCGGCGATCAGGCTGTTGTGGACATCGAGCCAGCCTTCAGGCGCTTCGAGGTAGGGATCCATCCCTGGAAATGGCGTTGACATAAAGCAGATCAAATCAAGTGCTCGGCCAGGAGCTCGTACAGGCCCTGGAGTCGCAGGCCAAAGCGCGGGGCCAGGCGGCTGAGCAGGGCCAGGTCGCCAGGGGCTTCGGTGATGACGAGCCGGGCGCCGGTCTTTTGCGCATCTTCGAGCCGGGCCGAAGCCAGCATCATGGACAGATGGGGCATGGAGAATTGCAGGGCGGTGGCGCCGGTGGGGTGTGCCCGTTCCTGCCGCCAGAACAGCTCGCGGCGGGGGCCGGGCAGAATGCCGTCGAGCAGTTGGCGGGGGGCCATCCAACGGCCGTCGATGCGCACGGTGTGCGTGGGATCGAGATAGGCATATTCTACCGCCTCTTCGGCCTGGCGAAAACGCAGATCGCCCGCCGCCATCGCCCCGGCCAGCAGATCAACCACCTCGCGCAGCTCCACCCGCCGCGGCCACGGCACGCCCAGCCGCTCGTCGTACAGCTTGTGGAAGGTGAAGTAGTCGCCGGGAGAGAGCACGAGCATTTGCCGCGCCCCGGAGGCGGTCAGTTCAGCGAGCGTGGCATGGGCCAGGCTGCGAGCGGCCTCGGGAAAACCGAGCGAGCTGGCGAGATAGCCATTGTTGCGGCCCAGGCCGATCAACACCGGCTGGATGCCGAGGGCCGCCAGCAGCTTGAGGGCGGCGTCGAGCGCGGCGGGCCAGCGATAGCGGGCTTCGTCGCCCACGAACAGCGCCACCTCACCCGACCCGCTGGCTGGCTCCGGCTTGCGGGCCTCGAACGGATTGCCGAACTCAGCCAGCTTGCGGCCGGCCTCGACCACGCTGGCCGGGGCCAGGCCCAGTTCGATGACTTCGGCGCGGGCGGCGGCGATGGCTTCGGGCAGGGGCTGGTCGGTGACGCAGTGCGAGCGGCAGGTGCCACAGTCGGCGCAATGATAGAGCGCGCCCACGGTGTCGGCGTCCCAGGCCAGCAGCCCGCGGCGCACCGAGGCGATGGTCAGGCCCCAGCCGTGCGGGGTCAGCGTCTCCAGCCGGGTGACATGCCCCACCGGGCAGACGTGGCGGCACATCAGGCAGTAGCGGCAGTTTTCGGTGGCGGCGAGGATATAGTCTGTTTGCATGGTTCTTAGTGGTAATTGGAGATTGGAGATTGGAGATTGGCTGCGGAATTGCGCAAATCTCTAATCTCCAATCTCTAATCTCTTCGTTCAGAATCCAACCTTCCCCGGATTCATGATCCCATTCGGATCAATCGTTTTCTTAATCCGTAGCAGGAAGGGCCAGGCGTCGCCGTATTGTTTGCGCATGTAGCGCGAGAGCTTGAGGCCGACGCCGTGATGTTCGTTGATCATGCCGCCGTTGGCCATCACCGCCTGCATAGCGGTGTTCCACACGCGATTGTGCAGACGGAGCGCCTCCTGCGCGTCTTGCGGCGGCTCCTCGATGATGAAGCGCGAGTAGACCATGACGCCCCAATGGAACCAATGCGAAAAGTGGGCGATGAACTTGACGTTCCACTGCTTGTAGCCTTCTTCGACCGCCTTCTTCTCGGCCCAATACAGCTTTTCGATCTTGTCGTAGGTGGTGACCGTCTCGGTCGTGCCGTACATCCACGGCAGCTTGAGGCTGAGCGGCGGGTAGTAGAAATCATAGCGGTGGTTCCACCAGCGCTCGCCCGGTTCCCGGCCTACATCCTTCGCCCCCAGCCCCTCGCAGATTGCCACCGCTTTTTGCTCTTCCAACGCGGCGATGTCGGGGTCGCCGTCGAAGCCCATGACCATGTAGGCGCCCTCGAAATCGTAGCCCAGCACTTTCTTCACCTGCGAGCGGGTGGATTCGGGGTCGTAGAGGCGGATGACGAAGGGATGGAGGCGGCGAGTCATGATCAGCCGGCCGGCTTCGAGGGCGTTGCTGAGGTCCCCGAAAAGGAAAGCGCGCAGCAGCCGGGCTTCGGGCAGATACTCGACCCGCATGGTGGCCTCGGTGATGACGCCGAAGGTGCCTTCGGCGCCGAGGAACAGCCGGAACCAGTCGGGGCCGGAGGCGTGCTGCGGCACGGGCGGGGTGCGGATGATTTCGCCGGTGGGGAGCACGATCTGCATCGACATGACCATGTCTTCGGCCTTGCCGTATTTGGTGCTGACGGTGCCGGTGCCGCGCGGGGCCAGGTAGCCGCCCAGGGTGGCGCAGTTGGACGAGGCGGCGTAGTGCGGCAGGGTCAGGCCTTTCTCATTCAGCGCCCATTCCAGTTGCTGGCCGTTGATGCCGGCCTGCGCCGTGACCGTGAGCGATTTCTCGTCGATGGCGATGATCTTGTCAAGCCGTTTGAGGTCGAGCAAGATGCCGCCAAAGACCGGCGCGGCCCCGCCCTGCGTGCCCGACCCGCCGCCCCACGGTACGACCGGGATGCGGTACTTGTTGGCGATGTCCATGATCTCGCTGATCTCGGCCGCCGAGCCGGGATGGACGATGTAATCGGGCGGCGTCAGGCGCTGGCCGCGGTCGAGCCACATCTGCGGCATCCACGACCAGTCGGTGGAGTAGACGAGCTTCGAGGGTTCGTCGACGCGGATGTGCTCCGGCCCGACGATTTCCTCCAGCTCGGAGCGGATCATTTCAGCCCGGAAGAGGGCGGTGGATGTCATGCGGTTCTCCAAAGAATGCGGATGTTACAGAAGCCTCGCAAGTGTGTCATGCTGAGCGGGTGAGCAAAGTCAATTCTGCCTGGCGATACGTTCATCGAAGAAGTCATCTTGGCCTGAAAACGTGTCCAGCGAAGCATCTCGCGCGACAAAAGAAATGTGTTCGCCATTTGAGTCGCGATGGTTCGCTCAGCATGACATGTCGATCATTCATACCATTCAGCGGATAGGTCATTCCAGCCGGGATTGACGGATTCGATCAAAATGATCTTCTTCGAACGCAACCAGCCTTTGATCTGCTTCTCGCGGGCTATAGCCTCATGAACATCGTTCGTCACCTCGTAATAGGCAAGTTTGGTGACGTTGTATTTGCTAGTGAAGCCGGGAATGAGTTTGCTCTTGTGCTCTGAAACGCGTCGTTCTAGGTCGTTGGTCATGCCGATGTATAGGGTGCGGGAGTGGTTGGTCATGATGTAAACGTAGTACTTTTTCATGAGGCCACTATTCCCGCGCGATCAGATGCTTCGCTGGTTTGGTTCCTCCAACGATGTCATGTGCAGGAGCAGATTCAGGGTCTCATGTACTTTGGCTGATCGATCCCGCTCAGCATGACACAACAAGGAGATCTCTGCTACTCATTCACGGAATCAGCATCTTCTCTTCCGCCACCAGCCGCATGCGGTGCGAACAGTGCGCGGCCGCATCGCCGCCAGCGGCCTTGCCTTCGGGCGTGGCGAAGCCGGCCTGGTAGGCGTCGTGGTCGGCGAAGCAGAACTCGGAGACGGCATCGAACGGTAGATCGGGGTTATCCTCGAAGACGACATTCATGCGGTAGTGCATGATGCCGGGGATTTTCTTGCCCAGCTCCGGGTGCTCGTTCATCGCCCAATGGCGGAACTCGTCGAGCGACATGCCTTCTTTGCGTTTCATGAGGGAGAAAACTTTGACCATATTTTTGACTCCGATGAATCGAGTGCTGAATGAGATGAAATGAAAACTGACTTCAGGCGCCCTCGGTTGAGACGGAAGAATCATCTTTCGAGTATCTACATTGTTCAATATACCAATCGAAGACCGAGAGAAACGCTTCTATCTTTGACTTATTTAGCACCGACAGCTTGATTGAAGGAAATTTATCAACACTCTCATTGTTCATCTTGATGCCGGTAGCACGTAGAATGCGGTTAGCCAGTTCGAGTCTTCGCTCGTGTGTGTCGAACGGGGCGAGTAGAAGAGCAAATTGAAGTTGGATATATGCATTGGCATATCCGGTCCTTAGGGCAAATGTATAGAGATTCTCACCATCGAGATCAAGCATCGCAAAAAGCGAACCGTCATATTGCCCGCCCCCACCAGCTATTCTCAGGCCGCGGTCATCCATCCAACTGATTATCTGCTTCGCCAAATCCAAATCCCGTTGGTTTTGCCTACTCTCTAGAACTGCGACAAAGCTCTCTCTCGTCCAGGTCCTCTTTACAGCAGGGAGGGAAGTAGGTTTGTCTCCCGTCAGCCCAATCGCACGCGGGACAAGCGATCTGACATTCATCCCTACATATTGTTTCATTTCTACGCCGTAAACTTCGGCCGGACTCATCTGTCGATTGAGAAACTCAATAATCCGTTGCAATTCTCTTGGAATTCTGTCTGCAACAAATATAAGTCTGATTCTGCCTTTCGAAATATTGTCTTTAACGCTCTGCCAGAATGCAGAAATGTCACCTTCTTCGCCGAGATATTCTTGGATAAGGATATCCGGTTCTTTCTTCTGCCTGGCAGCAGCAACGGCAATTTCTTCCTGCAATTTCTCCACGGGCCAATAGACAACTGAATTGGCCGCGTAATCAAGCATCTGTCCGACAACCTCCCTTCTGATTCGAGTGTCCGACGCGCGTTTCACCTCTACAAGCGTGGGAACACCATCCTGATCAAGAAATAGATGATCCAAGGACCAGCGATCGCTCGCATTCTCATTGTCTGGCACACCCATTTCTCGCTTCACAAGCAACCACCGTCGTGACGGAAGCCCCGATGGTTGATCACCGGAAAGTAGATTTGGGTATTTTGATATAAGTTCTTGCAGCAGGGCTTCCGATTTGTACGGTTCCTCTGCCAATTCGACAAGGGACTCATCGGCTTGAATGAGGAATATACCTTGGCTCATATTCAGTCAATCCTTTCGATAGACTATGAGTCTCGAGTAGACCGGTAGACCGGGTACGTAGTTCCTGGTATGCGGGTTTACCGAGCACTTTCCAACGCCCGCAACACCCGCTCTGGCGTCGCCGGGATCTCAGTCAGGCGCACACCGGTCGCATTGTGGATGGCGTTGATGATGGCGGGGATGGGCGAGTTGGCGGTCATTTCGCCGACGCCCTTGACGCCGAAGGGGCCGTTGGCCGAAGGATACTCGAGCACGACGCTCTCGATCTGGGGCAGTTCGGCCGGGCCGGGCAGGATGTAGTCGCTGAAGCTGCCGGGGTTGTGGTCGGGCAGGGGATAGTACGGAGCCGTGGTTTCGTACAGGGCGTGGGCCATGCCCATAAACGAGCCGCCGGTGATCTGGCCTTTCACCAGTTCCGGGTTCACCTGCTGGCCAATCTCGTAGGCGCTCCTCAGGCTGAGCACCGTCACTTCGCCGGTCTCGGTGTCCACCTCCACTTCGGCCACCGTGCAGGCGTGGGCCTCGGTCGAGTCCGGGTCCATGGCGCCGGTGTCGGGATCGACGCCGCTCTTGGGTTTCATGAACATGCCCCGGCCAGAGATGGTGCGGGCGTACTTGAAATGCGCGGCCAGCGCCAGATCAACGATGTGGATAGCATGTTCGGGCGAGCCTTTCACGCGGACGAAGCCGGTGCCGTCCGGCTCCAGGTCTTCGGGTGCACATTCCAGCTCGTCCGCCGCCACTTCCAGCATGACCTTGCGCGCTTCCCGCGCCGCCTGGATCACGGCGTTGCCGACGCGGTGCGTGGCCCGGCTGGCGAAGGTGCCCATGCAGTGCGGGCCGGTGTCGGTATCGGCGGTGTCGATCAGCACGTTCTCGAAGGGCACGCCCAGCGCCTCGGCCCCGATCTGAGCGATGACGGTCTTCAAGCCCTGGCCCAAATCGGTGCTGGACAACGAGATCACAAAAGTGCCGGTGGTGGTGGCGTGGATCAGCGCCTGGCTGGGGTCGCCGCCCAGGTTCATGCCGGTGGGATAGTTGACGGCGGCGATGCCGGTGCCGCGCAGCTTGCCCGGTGACGATGGGACTGATGACGAAGGACGAAGGACGAAGGACGGATTTCGCTCTTCGTCCTTCGTCTTTGGTTCCTTCGCTGCGCTCAAGGACAAGCTATCGTCCACAGCCCATGAACTCATCGCCCGCAAATGCTCCGGCAATTCGTGGCCCACCAGCTCCGCCGCCGCCTGCATGGCCTCGATCAGCGTGGCGTCCTCGACCACTTTGCCATACGGGCGGATGTCGCCGTTGCGGTAGGCGTTGCGGAAACGGATTTCCCATGGATCCAGGCCGACGACCTCGGCGATCTTGTCCATCTGCGCTTCGATAGCGAACGAGGCTGGGGTGACGCCGAACCCGCGCATGGCGCTGCTCGGTTGGCGGTTGGTGTAGACGCAGTGAGCGTCGATGGAGACGTTGGGGATGGAGTACGGGCCGGTGAGATTGGCGGCGTGCTTGGTCACGGCATAGGGCGAATGGCGGTTGTAGGCTCCGGCGTCGTGGTAGCTGACCACCTGCCGGGCGATGATCCGGCCATCTTTCATCACCCCATCCTTGTAATACATCCGCCAGGCCGCGCGCGTGGACGAGACGCGCATCTCCTCTTCCCGGCTGTAGCGATACTTGACCGGGCGGCCGGTCTTCATCGCCGCCAGGATGGCGACCGGCTCGACGATGACATCGACCTTGCCGCCAAAGCCGCCGCCCACCGTGCCGCCCACGAAATGCAGCTTGTTGAACGGCGCTTGCAAGATGAGGGCGCTGTTGTCGAGGCTGAAGAACAGGGCCTGGGTGTTGGTGAACACGGTGTAGCGGCCATCCGCTTCGGGCCGGACGACGCAGCCGGTGGTCTCGGTGGGCGCGTGCTCGATGGGGCTGGTGCGGTAGCAGGTCTCGACGATGTGATCGGCCTGGGCGAAGGCGGTCTCGACATCGCCGAAGCGAATCTTGCGACAGGGATTGGCCTGGCCGTGCTCGTAATCGTAGATAAAGTGGTTCGTCCCCCAGGGTTTGAGGATGGGTGCGCCGGGCTGCAGCGCCTCCTCCACATCGAACACCGCCGGGAGTTCCTCCAAATCCAGGCGGACGCGCGAGGCCGCTTCCGTCGCCGCCTCCTCGGTCTCGGCCAGGATGGCAGCGATCTGCTCGCCCTTCCACAGCACTTTGTCCTGCGCCAGCACCGGCTCATCGTCGGGGCCGACGCCGATCAAGCAGAGGATGGTGTAGATGTTTTTGGGCACGTCGCTCCAGGTCAGGGCGCGCACGAAGCCCGGCACCTTCTCGGCCTCGGAGAAATCGATGTTTTTGATCAGGCCGTGGTGGATGGGGCTGCGCACCATTTTCAGGTGCAGCATGTCCCGAAACTGGATGTCGTCGATGTATTGCGTCTTGCCGGTGACGTGGCCCAGGCCATCGCGGCGGGCCACCGATTGGCCGACGACTTTCAGGGTCGCGTCCTGAGCCTGTTGAAGGATGGGCGTGGTCATGGCTGGCCTCCGTTCATTTTGTGCGCAGCAGCTTCGACGGCCTGAATGATCGGCTCGTAGCCGGTGCAGCGGCAGAGGTTGCCGGAGATGGCGGCGACGATCTCATCCCGGCTGGGATGCGGGTTGTGGTCGAGCAGGGCTTTCGAGACCATGATCATGCCAGAGGTGCAGTAGCCGCACTGGATGGCGAAGTGCTCGAAGAAAGCTTCCTGCAAGGGATGCAAGCCCTCGGTCGGGGTGAGACCTTCGAGCGTGGTCACGGCCCGCCCTGCCACATCCTCGATCGGCAGCAGGCACGAGGCCATTGGTTCGCCATCGACGAGCACCGTGCAGCTGCCGCAACCACCCTGCTTGCACCCGGCCTTCGTCGCCGTGTACCCCAGCGACTCGCGCAGCACCGTTTGCAGCGTCATGAGCGGTTTGACCATGACCTCGGTCTCGCGGCCATTCAATTGGAAACTGACTATTTTGGCTGGCATTTCGTTCTTCTCACGACAATCCGTGAACACAAAGGCACGAAGCCCACAAAGTTGGACACAAAGCCTTTTTCCTTCTTTGTGTTACTTTCGTGTCCTTTGTGCCTTCGTGTTTATCTTTTTCATTGGCTGATCTGCGAAAGAGCGCGACCCACTTGCACTTTGACCATGCGGCGGCGATACCATTCGCTGGCGACGCCGTCGGTGAATGGCTCGGATTCTTCGGCGGCGAGGGCGGCGGCTGCGGCGATGCTGGTATCGCTCATCTCCCGGCCTTCCAGGCTGGCCTCGGCCTTGCGCGCCCGGATGGGATGCGGCCCCGCCGCGCCCAGGGCCAGCCTCGCCTGCTGCACCCGACCGCCATTGAGTACGACATGGGCGGCGACGGTGACGATGGCGGGCGTGTTGGCGTGCTTGCGGCCGTACTTGACGAAGGCCGTGCGTCCGGCCGGGACCGGAACCATGATCTCGGCCAGCAATTCGTCCGCAGCCAGGGCCGTCTGCATGAAGCCGGACCAGAACGAGGCCAGGGGCACGATCCGCTCGCCGCCCGCCCGCGCCAACTTCACCTGCGCATTCAGTGCCAACAGGGCCACGGCGAAGTCACCGGCCGGCGGCGGCACGAACAGATTGCCGCCGGCCGTGCCCATGTTGCGGATCGTCCAGGTGGCGGTGTGGCGGGCGGCCTCTTGCAGCAGGGGGATGGCAGCCAGGTCGAGCATTTGCGTCAGCGGTGTGGTCGCGCCGATGCGAACCACGCCGTCCTCCCGGCGGACGTAGCTCAGCCCGGCCTGCCGCAAGCCCATGACCTTTTCCGGCGTCGAGACGCCGTCGTTGATCAGGGGCATGACGACCGTGCCGCCAGCCATGATCAGCAGCGAGGGGCCATGCTCGGCCAGCAGGCTGGTGGCTTCGGCCAGGGAGCGGGGTTGGAAGTAGGTCTGAATCGACATTGGAGTTCCATACCTCCTGTTTTCGGACACGGATAAACGCGGATGACACGGATAAAAACGATCAAAGAAACGAAATCCGTGTGAATCCGTGCAAATCCGTGTCCTCAATCTTCTGGACACGGATGAACGCGGATGACACGGATAAAAACGATCAAAGAAACG
>JAIBAP010000106.1 GCA_019695115.1 Caldilineales bacterium
CGCCCGCCACCCGCCACCTGCCACCCGCCACCCGCCACCCGCCACCTGCCACCTGCCACCCGCCCCCTGCCCCCCGCCCATGCAACCTCCAACCGATCTCACCTTTGAACAAGCGCTGAGCGAATTGCAGCGCATCGTAGCCGAGCTGGAGAGTGGCGACGGCAACCTGGAAGCCAGTCTGGCCCGCTACGAAACCGGCGTCGCGCTCGTGCGTCGCTGCAACGACCTGCTCGATCAGGCCGAACTGCGCCTGCGCGAATTGTCTCCCACCGGCCAGGAAACCGACTTCACCGGGCCGCTCGACAGCCGCTCGTAGCAGGACAGAGAACGGGGCGGCAGGGTGACCCGGCGCATTCATCCCCGGCCGATCTTGCCCACAACCGCAAGCCCCACTAGAATGCCCCCATTCCCTCCCACCTCCCCCCTCCCTGCGTCCCTCCGTCCCTGCGTCTCCCCACCCCCACCGCCTGCACGAATTTGACCAGGTCCCCCCCTCCCTGCGTCCCCCCCTCCCTGCGTCCCCCCCTCCCTGCGTCTCCCCCTCCCTGCGTCTCCCCCTCCCTGCGTCTCCCCCTCCCTGCGTCTCCCTCTCCCCCCCATGGCCCACGACCGCGCCTTTCTCGGCGCCCAACTCCGGCCTCGTCAGGGCATCGCCGCTGGCCTGTTGGCCGGCAGCATCATGCTGGCGCTTTGGGCCTCGTTGTCGCAACTGGTCGGCTCCAGCGCCAGGCAGTTGCTCGCCACCATCGCCAGCACCCTGATCGCTGACACCGCCGGCGGTTGGCTGCCGCTGTTGATCGGCGTTCTCCTGCACCTGGCCGTTTCCATCCTCCTCGGCCTCCTCTTTGCCTCCTCGCTCGACCGCATCGGCCGGCGTGAGACGCTTGTCGTCTCCACCTTCTTCGGTTTCACCATCTGGGTCGTCGTCGCCTTCATCGTCGGCGATTGGTTCAACGAAGCCATCGTCCCCCTGCTCCGCGCCTGGCCGGGCCTGCTCGCCTGCCTGAGCTTCGGCTTCGCGCTGGGCCTCTTTGCCATCGCCCGCGGCACGCCGCCCCCCACCCTGTCGCCTGATTGAGTCACGACATGAACACTGAAATCCCCAACAAGAAAGTCAACCGTCGCCGCCGTCGTCCCCCTCGCAGCGCCGACAGACGCCCGCCTGAGCGCGAAGCCGAACGCAGCGACGACCGCCGTGGCGACGACCGCCCGGCCGAGAAGCCGGCCGAACGTCCACCGGAACGACGGGCCGAGCGCGCCCCGGCCGGACGCCGGGAACAAAGTCCACCGGCCCCCATTCGTCACCGTAGCGAGCCGCGTCGCCGCCCGGCGCGACCCGACAGCGACCCAGCCGCGGGAGGCGACCCCCTGCCCGACCCGCCCAAGAACAATCGCGGCCCGGCGGATCCGCCGGTTTCGCCGTTGAACCCCGACATCTTCATTTATACCTACACCCTGCGGCCCAAGAGCCTGCTGGAAAACTACCAACCCGGCCCCACCCGCACCGAGCGGATGGAGTTCGAGAACACCACCACCCTCTAGGCCCGCCCGTCTCCTTGTCGCCCCAGAAGCCGCTCCCGCCCACCGACTATCGCCGCTACCGCCGCCAGACGGATCGACGGCTGTTGTTGCTGGTCGTGGGCGGGCTGCTGATCATCGGCGGCGGCCTCATCTATCTACTCTACGGCCGGTGGGCGCTGGCCACAGGGCTGGCCTGTCTGCTCCCCGGCGTTGGCCTGATCCTCTTGCTGTGGGGGCTGCTGTCGCTGATCGAGCGGTGGGTGAAGGAGTAGGCGGCAGGGTCTTCCGTTTCTCATCTGATGCGACACGATCTCTTGATAGTGTCATGCTGAGCGGGTCAATCGCCCAACTTACATGATGAAGACCACACCAGCGAAGCATCCATTCGCTACGCTCAGGACAGGTTCTCGCGTGTCATAAGTCGGCATTAACGGAAAGGCATCATACAATTCGTGAAATTTGGATGACCTACACGAGATGCTTCGCTGGAATTCCTCTGCAACAACCTTGTGTGATCGACCCGCTCAGCATGACACAATTGGCACTCTGGCGCTTTACGACTCAGTGGATATGAGAACCGGAAAGCCCTGAGTAGGCGGGGAGACAAGTAGACAAGTAGACAGGTAGACAGGTAGACAGGTAGACAGGTAGACAGGTAGACAAGTAGACAAGTAGACAAGTAGACAAGTAGACAGGTAGACAGGGGGAGAGGGAGATAAGGGGGTAAGGTGAAGGTTTTGTGTTTCCTTTGCGCCCTGTGCGTCTTGGTGTTTTTGATCGCCAGGTTGATTTGTTATGAAGGTCATAAACCATGAAGCGTGAGTAAACGTCGGCGATTCTCACGCATCACGCATCACGCATCACGCATCACGTTTCAGGACCGAGTATCATTTCTTTAGCCAGACATCCATAACACGGGGCTGAATCTCATTCCCAGTCGTAGAACCAGTAGGCAAGCTGTTGGTAGGGATGCCAGTCGGCATAGACGGCGATGATCTCGGCGTCGGTCACATCGGCGCGGTCGGGGAAGTAGCGCGGGATGACGAGTTTGCGCGTCCATGAATCGACGGCCAGATGGTCAAAATGCCCCAACAGCGTCAAGAGGGTGGCGGCGGCGTAGGGGCCGATGCCCTTGACCCGCAGCAGCCCCTTGCGCAGGTCGGGCGTGGGCAAGTCGGGCTGGCAGAAGGTGCTCAAGTCGAGATCGCCGGAGACGACGCGCTGGGCTAGCTCCAGCACATAGGGAGCGCGATAGCCCAGCCGGCCGGCGGTGCGCAGCTCTGGCTCGGTGACCTGGGCCAGGGCCGCGGGGGTGGGGAAGCAGCGCCCGGCCTCCTCCCAGGGTGTGGCCTCGCCCCAACCGGCGATCAGCGCTCGCACCATGCCCTTGGTCTGGCCCCAGGTGGTGTTGGTGGTGCAGATCACCTTGACGAAATCCTCGAACAGGCTGGACGAGCGCAGAAAACGGCCCTGGGCCTGGGCGATGGCCTTCTCGTAGCCAGGGACGCGGGCAGCGTGCCCGTAGAAGGGCCGCAAATCGCGCTCGGCGTTGATCACCCAGCCGATGGTCTGGGCCAGGAACCGCCGGTCGGAGTCCGTCAGCGGGGAGGCGGCGTCGATCTCGGCCCGCAGCCAGGGCGCCGGCTCGTCCGCCGTGCTGCCGCTCAGCCGGACGCGCACGATGCCGCCGTCGGGCAGGCGCTGGGGCCAGATGAGCGTGTGAGCGGCCTCGTCGTAGTTGTACGGCGCCAACTGATACCAGCCGTGCCCGGTGACGGCGTGGTGAAAGTCGAAGGGTGGGATGGGGGTAAGGCTGAGCATGGCGGAAGCATAGTCACGCCCATCCCCCGGCGCAAGTGGGGTCGAAGCTATGCCAGAGCCGAAGCTGCCGTGCGCCCTCCCGTATCAAACCAGATTGTTGATAAAGTGAGCGATCATACCGCCAAGAACAGAATTACTCCGCTTGACCGCATAGCCGCACATAAGACCGATCACGAAGATCGATATGACCCCATCAATTCTGGTAAGATTCGAAATGAACGTACCCATAAAATACCAACCAGGCAGATGAAGCATCACAAACATCAACGCAGATATAAGATTGGAACGCATGAATGAGTACCCCATCTGTAGATTACCCATGATTGCGCCATGTATCAGCAATTCTTCGAAGATTGGTGAGATAACAAGAGCGTTGACCAACCCATAATCAAACTGATTCTGCAGAATAGAAGTGCCTTTGACATAATTAAGGATCATTCCTGGCAAGGCAAGGATCAGGCCAACACCTGCACCCCACAAAAGCCATCGCTTATAGTTTGGAAGGTTGAAAACTTGCTTCAGGTTACGCCCAGATAATCTGATCAGCCACAACGCTGGCGCTATCCATATCAACAACTTGGCTGTTGTCCAATAGATGAAACTTCCCAGATCTGTTTTGCCTGCAATCTTGTCAAGTTGAATTTTGACTATCCAGGCAATAATCCAGACGCAGATTAGCGCAATAAATGCGATATATGTTTTTCTTACTATCTCCGCTTGATCTCGGCTTGTTTTACCTAGCATGACATCAACCCGGTTTCGATTGAACAGGAAAATGCAGTGCCACACTCGTCCCTTGCCCCTCGCTCGATGCCACCGTCACCCTGCCCTGGCAGCGGCTCATGATCGCCTGCACTAGCGACAGGCCCAGGCCGACCCCCCGGCGGTCGCGGGCCTTGTCCACACGATAGAAGCGGTCGAAGATGTGGGGGAGGTCGGCGCTGGGGATGCCGATGCCGGTGTCCTCGACCACGATCTTCACGCTCCCGGTTTCCTCGACAGCCGCCAGCCGCACCCGGCCGCCCTCCGGCGTATATTTGATGGCGTTGTCCAGCAGGTTGCGCACGACAAGTTCCAATTGTTCGGCGCTGATGGGGACATCGGCCAGGCTGCTTGGAAGCTCCTGATAGAACTGCACCTGCTTTTCTTCGGCGGCGGGCTGCATGGCCTCGGACGCTTGGGCCAGCACCGGCAGCGGAGAGCAGGCTTGGGGCGAGCCAGCGTCGGCATCCCACCGCTCCAAGTCCAGGAGTTGTGCCGTCAACCGGCTGAGATAGCCGGTTTCGCGCTCGATCTCGGCCAGATAGCGTTGGCTGCGTTCATCCGGCGGCAGCAGACGCTGCAACAGCTCGGCCCGCAGTTGGATGGCGGTGAGCGGGCTGCGCAATTCGTGCGAGGCATTGGCCACGAAGGCCCGTTCACGCCCCAACAGATTGCCGATCTCGGCTGCCATGTGGTCGAACGCGGCTGCCAGTTGGCCTAGCTCATCCTGGCGGCCGAGGTCGAGCCGTGTGCCCAGGTCGCCGGCCGCCAGCTGGTTGGCGGCGGCGGTTAGCGCCCGGATGGGGCGGATGATCTGGCGAGCGACGAAGACCGCGGCCAGGAGCGAAAGCAGGGTCACAACCAGGCCGGCGGTGAGTAACCGCAACCAGGTCGAACGGATGCCGGCCTCCAGCTCGGCCACAGGCACGGAGACCTGGACGACCCCGCCCGGCCGGTCGAAGCCGCTGATGACGGCTGCCACGAACAGCCGCTGTTGGCCGGTTGCTTCATCGTTGCGGATGCTGTAGGCCTGGCCCCCGCGCAGCGCCGCCATGATCTCAGGCGCTGCTTCTGCGCTGGCAGACTCGCCCGCCTGGGAGGAGGCCAGCAAACGCAGATCGGACGAAAACACGGTCACGCGGCCGCCCACTTCTTCGGCAAAACTGGCGGCCAGGGTGCGCAGGTCGCGCCCCTGCAAAGCGGGCACCTGGGGCGCAGGATTCTCGGCCCCCTCGTGCTCGCTGTGCTCCGGTCGCGCCTCCTCGTTGTTTTCATGCGACACGACCGGCTCGCGCAGGGCATTGGCGATCAAGACCGCCTTCAGCCCCAACTCGACGCGGGCCTCTACCAGGGCCGCGCTTTGCAGGCGATAGCCCGTCCACAGCACCAGGCCCCACAGCGCCGCCAGAGTCAGCGTCAGGTTGGCCAGCAGCAAACGGAAAGCAAGGCTACGCCGCGGGCTGGGCATGGTTCAATTCTTCCGGCGCCGCAAAACGGTAGCCATACCCGCGCACGGTCAGGATCAGACGGGGATGGGCGGGGTCGTCCTCGATCTTGGCCCGCAGCCAGCGTATGTGGACGTCCAATGTGCGCGGGTTGCCGTACCAGCCCTCGCCCCACACTCGATCGAGCAGCTCGTGGCGATGCACAGCCCGCCCGGCCCGTGTGATCAGTGCTTCCAGCAGCCCGAATTCCTTCTCGGTCAGTTCCAGCGGCGCGCCGCGCAGACGGGCGATGTGGGCGCCGGCGTCGAAACTGATGGGGCCGACTGCGACCACGGCCGGCCGGACAGGGTCGCGGGCCGTGTCCAGTTCGACGCGGCGCAGGGTGGCGCGCACGCGGGCGAGCAATTCCCGAAAGCTGAACGGCTTGATGATGTAGTCATCTGCGCCCGATTCCAGCCCCATCACCCGATCGAGTTCCTGCCCGCGGGCCGTGACCATGATCACAGGCACGGGCGAGCGCTGCCGCAGCAGCCGGAGGACCTGCAGCCCGCTCATGCCCGGCAGCATCACATCCAGCAAGATCAGATCGGGCGCTTCACCGCCGAGCAGTTCCAGACACCGGCTGCCATCGCTGGCATGCAAGACGCGATAACCCTCCTGCTCCAGCCCGAAGACGAGCGGCTCGGCGATCATCGGATCGTCTTCGACCAGGAGCAGGAGGGGGGAGGCGTTCATGTGCGAGCGGCGGCGGGCAGGGTGATGAAGATGCGGTAGAGTGTCAGGAAGAGGATGCTGAGGCTGGCAGCGATGTAGAGGGGCAGCAGAACGGCGGTGTCGGTGCCGGCCAGGGCGCCGTGAAGCGTGGTCAGGAAGAAGGCGACGAAGGTGGTGAAGTGCAACAGACGCCAGGCCCGTTGGCCGATGCGCTTGCGGATGTAGAAGCTGAAGCTGGCCGCCAGCGCCAGGTAGAAGGCGATCTGTCCCAGGCCAGTGGCCAGAGGGTGGTATTCGCTGGAGGCAAAGGGGATCAGAATTTGGCTGAGAGTGTAGCTGATATAGCTGTCGCCCAACAAAATCAGCCCGTGAAAAGCGGAAAAGGCCAGGGCCAGCAGGCTGCTGAACTGATGCAGATCGAAGGCGGTCGGGCCGCCGGGCCAGAGTCGCGCCAGCCGGCCGCTGATGCTGATGCCCAGCGCCATGCTGAGCCAGAGCAGCAAGTAGCCGACCACGCCCGTCACCCGCGTGAGGTGCCACGGCGTCTGCGATGAAAGGAGGCCGGTCTGCCCGGAAGGCGCCAGCCAGGGCAGCAGCCACACGGCCAGGATCGCCCCGGCGACGGCGGCGCCAACGATGGCGAGCGCCGCTTTCCAGGGGACGAAGGCGCGATCGAGGCTAGTTGTGGTAGATGGGGAAGTAAGCGATGGCATGGTCGGTGAAGTTGGGGGTCTGGTAGGGAGAGCCGTCGTTGTGGATCAGGAGGACGGAGAGATGCGGGTGGTCGCGGAGCCAGGAATGGGCTGCAGTCAGGCCGCCGGCCACCAGGACGAGGGCCTGGACATCGGCTTCGACGGCGGTCGGGGCAATGACCGAGGCCGTCAGCAGATCGGTGAGGGCGGGTTTGCCGGTGAGCGGATCGAGGATGTGGTGTTGGATGTGATTCCGTTGCTGCCAACGCCGATGGTCGGTGCCCGAGGTGGCCAGCCCACAGCCGGCCAGCTGCACCATCGCCACATCGGCTTCGGGCTGCAACGGATCGGCGATGCCCAAGCCCCAGCCGGGGGCGTCGGGCGGGGGGGCGCCGACGGCAAGGTCGCCGCCGGCATCCACCAGGGCCGGGCCGAACGGCTCTAGCAGATGCAAGGCCTGGTCAGCGGCCCAGCCTTTGGCGATGCCGCCCAGGTCGAGCGCCACATCGGGCGGCAGGGTGATGGTGTGGGTGGCCGCATCCAGGAGGATGTCTTGCCAGGCGTCGGGACGGTGTGGCGAGGGGGCGGCGGCGGCCTCGTCGGGCGCCAACAAGTCGAACGAGCGGTCATAGCCGGCCGCGCACAGGGCCTGGCCCAGGGTAGGATCGAAACGGCCGCCGGTGGCTTTGGCCGTCGCCAGCGCCAGATCGGTCACCTGCCAGAGGATGTCGCCGGCGCGGTAGGCGGCGCCGGCGACGGCGTTGAGGTGGCTGAGATCGCTCTGGGGCTGAAAGCGACTGAGTTCTGCTTCGACCCGGCGCATCCAGGCTTCGACCTGGTGCAAGGCCACGCCGGCCGCGCTTTCGTCGCTATACACCCAGGCCGCCATCGAGCAGTTCATGGCCCGGAAACGGTGCGTTTGTGGGGAGGACATCAGTTGCTGGAACGAGAGCGGGCCAATGGGCTGAACATCGTCCCGCGGGGCAGGCTGAATGTAGGCGCCGCTTGCAGCAGCGACGAATCGCCTGGTTGGGCGGCGCTGCTGGCGATCTGGTCGAGGTTGGCGAGCGGGGGCGCCACCGTGGGCAGGGGGGCCAGGGTGACGGCGCCGGAGGCGGCGACGGTGGCGGCAGGTTCGGCGGTCGCAGTCGCATCTTGCGCATCGTGGGCGATGAGGATCCAACCGCCGAGGGTGGTGCTCATGGCCAGGGCGGCGATCAGGGCGCGACCACCGCGGGCGCGACCTTTGGGATGGCGCGCGTGTGTGCGCGCGGGTGAGGTGGGGATGGAGTTCAGGTTAGTCATGGTGTTCGTCTCCGTCACCGGCAAAGGCGTTGGGTCTGCCGCCAAATTGCAGGATCTGGTTCTGGATGAATTGGATGTACTGGATGGCTTCTCCCAGACGTTGCTGATAAACGACCTCGCGCTGTTGCAGTTCCTGGTTTTGAGCCTGCAAGGTCTGGATCGTCTCATACGCCTGGCGAAGTTGAGCGTTGGCTTGTTCGATTTCGGCGCGGTACTGCGTATCACGCTGTTGCAGCAACCGTTCCATGTCCCGCAGTGAGGCGCTATCCGATACGGTCACGGGAGCAGACGCCGATGCGACAGCGACGTCGCGCTTGTCGGCAAAGACGGCGACGACGCCGACACCGAGCACGAGGACGCAGACAGTCAGGGCGGTGGCAAGAAGGAGGGCGGAGCGTTGGTTCATGGGGCAATCTCGGCAGTGGGTGGGTGAAGGAGGCTCGATATGACCCGAATCATAGCTGCCACGGGCAAGGCGGTGGTTAACCCCTGTTGATGGTTGTGTTAAGCGCGTGTAAAGTGGATGCGTCACCATCGTGGCTGGGTAAAGCCTGGCGACTCGACCTGGCGCCAAATCGGATCTTCTGATAAACTGCACATCAGTCAATCAGTCGATCAGGAGAGCAAGCTATGTCCACCCCGATGACCCTCCAACTCGCCCAACGCGGCATACTCACCCTGCCCAAGTCATTACGCCAGCAATACGACCTGCAGCCAGGCGCTGAGTTCACGCTGTTCGACCTGGACGGCGTTTTCGTGCTCAGTCAACGCCGCTCGCAAGTCGATTTACTGGCCGAGCGCATCGCCTCATCGCTGACGGCGCAGGGCGAGACGCTTGAGAGTATGTTACAAGCGCTGCGTGAAGAACGAGAACGCTATGAACCCGAAGCCTAGGGTTTTTCTCGATACGAGCGCACTTTTTGCAGGCATCTGGTCGGAGCGTGGCGGCGGGCGACTTCTCCTCAATCTGGGCGAAGCCGGCCTGGTGACCTTGTTAGTAAGCGGTCAGGTACTGGAGGAAATCGAGCGCACGGTGCGAGCAAAGGCGCCGGAGACGCTGCCACATCTCGCCTTGCTTCTGCATCGTTCCCAGGTGCAAGTAGTCGAAGCCCCGCCCAGGGATCGAGTTGCGGTCTGTTTCGATCTGACCCAACATCAAAACGATGCCCTGGTGATCGCCGCCGCCTGGCATGCGGCCTGCGACTTCTTCGTGACCGTGGACAAGCGCCATTTCCTGGACAATTCAGTTCTGCGGGCGGCTGCACCCTTTTCGATGGGCGCGCCTGGCGATTGTTTGGCCTGGCTACGGGCGCATTGGCGCTGAGGGAGTCTCGAGGCGGTTGATCGATCAGATTCGGCCAACAGCCCCACCCCCTGCTATACTCCCCTTTTGCCCTGCGATCCCACCATCTCCCTTCCGCTTTCGATGCCCGCTCGTTCTCCCTTCGCCTCCCTCCTCACCCAGGAAACCGGAACCATCCGCAAGGACTGGGGCGGCCGGCTGCCCATCGCCCTGGCCTACCCCAACACCTACCACGTCGGCATGAGTTCGTTGGCGCTGCAAATCCTCTACCGGCGCTTCAACGAGCACCCCGGCGTGGTCTGTGAGCGCGTCTTCTGGGACAAAGAGATGGCCGGGGGGCCGCTGCTGAGCGTGGAATCAGGGCGGCGGGTGGACGAGTTCAGCGTCTGGGCCTTCACCATCTCCTACGAGATGGACTACTTCCACATCGTCGATATGCTGCGACAGGCGGGCGTGCCACCGCTGGCCGAAGACCGCGACGAATCCTGGCCGCTGCTGATCGCCGGCGGCCCCGGCATCACCATGAACCCGGAACCGCTGGCGCCGTTCTTCGATGCCATCGTCATCGGCGAGGGCGAGGAGATCATCGAGACGCTGGTCGAGTTGTTCCAGGAGGCCATCGACGCCCCCCGCGCCGAACTGCTGGTGGCGATGGATCGCCTCCCCGGCCTCTATGTCCCAGCCCTGACCCCGCCCATCGACCAACAAGGGCCGAAGCCGCGGCGGATCGAACGCCTGTGGGTGCGCCAGCTTGAACAGTACCCTCCCATCAGCAGCCTCTACACGCCCGAAACCGAGTTCGGCGGCATGCACCTGATGGAGATCGCCCGCGGCTGCGGTCGCGGCTGCCGTTTCTGCCTGGCCGGCTACGTCTACCGGCCCCCGCGCGAGCAGCCGCTGGATTTGCTGCTGGAGTGGGCCGAGGCAGGACTGAAGCACGGCAAACGGCTGGGCCTGATCTCCGCCGCCGTCTCCGATCACACCCAGATCGACGACCTGGCCACGGCCTTGTTCGAGATGGGGGCCGAGATCAGCGTCTCCTCGATGCGCGTCGATCCGATTTCGGCGCCGCTGGTGCGGGCCATGCGCGCGGGTGGGGCGCAGACCCTGACGATTGCACCCGAAGCCGGGTCCAAACGCCTGCGCGATGTGATCAGCAAGACCCAAACCGAGGAACAGTTGCTGGCGGCCGTCGAACTGGCCCAGGCGCTGGACTTCCCCCAGCTCAAGTTCTACTTCATGATCGGCCACCCCACCGAGACGCAAGAGGACATCGAGGAGCTGGTGAAATTCGTGGGCAAGGCGCGCGCCATTTTCAAGCGCCGCCTCGCCATCAACGCCACCCCCTTCGTCCCCAAGGCCCACACGCCCTTCCAATGGATGTCGATGACGCCGGAAAAGACGATGAAGCAGCGACAGGCGTTCATCCAGAAGCAGATGGGTCGGATGCAGGTGGCGGTGCGGGCCGATTCTCCGGCCTGGATGGAGGTGCAGGGCGTGCTGGCACGCGGGGATCGGCGTCTGGCCGGGGTCCTGCTCGACCTGCCCACGCTGTCCGTGTCTGCCTTCTGGCAGACGCTGGCGGCGCACAGCCTGGACCGGGCTGAGTTCCTGGGCGCCCGGCCGCTGGATGTGCTCCCGCCCTGGTACATCGTCGAGAGTGGCGTCACCGACAACTTCTTCCATTACGAATGGCGGCTGGCCGAGCGCAGTCAGACCGGCCCTCACTGCCCGCCCGATAGCGCCGGCTGCCTGACTTGCGGCTCGTGCGACCCGGCCTGGGCTTTCCGCGCCACCGGCGGCATCCCCCAGAAGCCGGCGCGGGCCACCACCCCCAGCCCTCTCATCCCCATCCCTCTGGTCGCCTGAGGCGGGGCCGGAGCGAGAGAAGCCATGCCCGAACAGATCCTAGTCACCGGCGGCTGCGGCTATATCGGCAGCCACACCGTGCGCGAGTTGCAACGCCAGAACTTCGAGGTGATCGTGTTCGACAATCTCGAACACGGTTATCGGGCCGCGGTCGAAGATGCGGCTATCGTTGTCGGCGACCTGCGCCGGCCGGAGGATGTGAGCGCAGTCTTTGCCCGTTTTCCCCACCTTGCCGGCGTCGTGCACTTTGCCGCCTATATCGACAACAGCGAATCGATGGCGAAACCCGGCAAGTATTTCAGCAACAATGTGCTGGGGACGGTCAACCTGTTGGAGGCCATGACCGCCGCCGGGGTGCGGACGCTGGTCTTCTCCTCGACCTGCGGCGTCTATGGCACGCCCGACCGCATGCCGATCGACGAGACGGCGTCGCTGCGCCCAGAAAGCCCCTATGCCGCCTCGAAGATGATGGCCGAACAGGCGATTGGCTGGTATGGCCGGCTGAAGGGCCTGCATTCCGTCGCCCTCCGCTATTTCAATGCCGCCGGCGCCAGTCTCGACGCCCGCATCGGCAACGCCCACCGCCCCGCCACCCAACTGCTGGCGGTGCTGATGGAGCATGCCCTGGGCCAGCGGGCTGAGTTCGTGATCAATGGCGATGATTATCCCACGCCTGACGGCGCCTGCATCCGCGACTACATCCATGTCGAAGATCTGGCAACCGCCCACATCCTCGCCCTTCGCTACCTGTGGGACGGCGGCGAGAGCACGGCCCTCAATCTGGGCACCGGCCGGGGAACCAGCAACAAAGAAATGGTGAACATGGTGGCCGCGGTCACAGGCCGGCCGCTCAACATCAGGGTCGGCCCGCGCCGGCCAGGCGACCTGACCGCGAGCTGGGCCGATAACACGCGCGCCCGCCAGGTGTTGGGCTGGACCCCTCGCTACGGCCTGACCGAGATCGTCGAGTCGGCCTGGGGCTGGCATCGCACCCATCCCTTCGGCTATATCGAAGCCTGAGCCGTGATCTTCCACAACCATCGCCCCATCCCCTACTACACCTTCGCCAGCTTCGACGCCCAACCGCGGCTGCGACACGCCGTGCTCACGCGCCTGGGTGGGGTCAGCCCGGCGCCGTGGGATAGCCTCAATTTGGGCTGGACGGTGGGGGATGACCGCGAGCAGGTGGAGGCCAATTACCAACGCTGGTCGCAGGCGTTCGGCCTGGTCCGTGAAGAACTCACCACCACCTGGCAAGTGCACGGCAACCGCATCGTGGTGGCGGATGAAGGGAACCGCCACGGCAGCCTGGGCCAGGCCGACGGGCTGATCACCCGCACGCCCGGTCTGGCCATCACCCAGCGTTTCGCCGACTGCACGCCGATCCTGCTCTACGACTCGGCCCGGCATGCCTGCGGCATCGCCCATGCCGGCTGGCAGGGTACGGCGGTGCGCTGCGCCGAGGCGGCCGTGCAGGCCATGCAGGCCCAGTTCGGCAGCCAGCCCGCCGATCTTCTGGCCGGGATCGGCCCCGCCATCGGCCCCTGCTGCTACGAGGTCGGCCCCGAGGTCGCCGCCGCCATCCGCACCAGCCATCATCGGCCCGACCTGCTGCTCAGACCCGGCCGCCGACCCGACAGCCACTTTCTCGATCTGTGGCAGGCCAATGCCCAACAGCTGGCCGATGCCGGCGTCCGGCGGATCGAGATCGGCGGTCTGTGCACCGCCTGCCACCGCGACATCTTCTTCTCGCACCGGGCCGACAAAGGCCAATCCGGGCGCTTTGGCGCTTTTGTGATGTTGGAAGAGTAGGTGCGTTAAGTGCGACGCACTTTGGAAGTGCGTCGCACTTTCACCCCGCAGGTGCGACGCACGTTGGAAGTGCGTCGCACCTTACCTTCACCGCCCCCATGCCCCCCATCGCCGCCAACCTGCAACACATCCGCCAGCGCATCGCCGCTGCTGCTGAGCGCGCCGGTCGCGACCCGGCCGGGGTGGCGCTGGTGGCGGTCAGCAAGACGCACGGCTTCGATTTCGTGCAGGCGGCGATCGCAGCCGGACAAACGGATTTTGGCGAAAACCGGCCGGAAGAAGCCCACGCTAAGTTCATCGCCCCTGCCGCTGCTGTCATCCCGACTCCCCGGCTGCATCTCATCGGTCCCATCCAAAGCCGCAAGGCCGACCTTGCCGTGGCCTGCCGGCCGGTGCTCATCCACAGCATCGACCGGCTCAAGATCGCCCGCAAGCTCAGCAACCTGGCCCAGGCAGAGGGCCTGGCGCTCGACATCCTGTTCGAGGTCAATATCGCCGGCGAGACCACCAAGTCGGGGTTCAGCCCGGACGAGTTGGGCGCCACCCTGCCCGAACTCCTGGCCCTGCCCGGCCTGCGCTCGCACGGCCTCATGACCATCCCGCCCCTCGATCCCGACCCCGAAAAGGCACGTCCGCATTTTCGTAAGCTGCGCCTGTTGCGCGATGATTTGGCTGCCCGCTTTCTGCAGGCCGACTGGGCGCAGCTGAGCATGGGCATGAGCGATGATTTCGAGGTCGCCATCGCCGAAGGCGCCACCCTGGTTCGCATCGGCTCTGCCATCTTCGGCCCGCGCGAATGACACAGTGTTCAGATGCCGTTGGTTTATTTATGGTCAAGTAAAGTAGGCATGGAAACTGGTTGAACAATGGTTGAGCGTGTGGCAAAATGAGCGTCGGCCATAGACGTATGGCAGCAACTACAGCCAAGTCACTT
>JAIBAP010000107.1 GCA_019695115.1 Caldilineales bacterium
AGCCAGTAGGTCAGAGCGCCGTGGTTCTTGCCGTTGGGCGCGGGGCGCATTTCTTTGGCCAGTTCCAATGCACGGCACGCCGCCAGCAAGGTGTAGCCGTTAGGCTCGGGCAGCCAGCCGCTGGCTATGGTAGCCGCACGCGCGCCGCCTGCCTGGCTCTCCCATCCGGCCATGAGCGCCTCCGGGGGGGCCACGAGATGGCTGGGCTTGCGCCTGACCCGATCCGGTTCCAGGTCGCCGCGCACATCGTCCTCCACATCGCCATCGCCGCGGGCGGCGCCGCCCGAATGGCAGCTGTCTAGCACGACCGTAACGATGAGATCTCGGTCTACCAACCTTTTCAGCAACTCGGCCATTTCCAGGTCGCGCAGGTAGCGGTCTTCAGGTTCGTCCTTGTTCGCGATTTGGCCATAGTCTGTGGGCACCAGGGATTCATCCAGACCCTCCTGGCCTTTGATTTCGGGATATACCGTGATGGCCTGGCCGCCGTGGCCGGAGTAGTGGATGTAGACCTGGTCGCCGGCCTTGGGGCCGTCAGGCTTCGCTAACGCCTGCAGGGCGGCGATGATGTTGGCTTTGGTGGGCCACTGCTGGCGCGGCTCGTCGGGCACGACGCCGGAACCGCTGGCAGTGAGTCTGGTGATGCGCTCAGCCGGCACGTTGAGCCGCGTGCGCAAGAATTCATCCATCAGCAGAATGTCATTGACACAGCCGCTGAGGTTCTTGTACCTGGGTATATCAGCGATGGTCCTATCCATGTCCATGTAGCAGTCGACGCCGATCAGCAATGCCCAGATGGTGGGCGTGGGGGACGGGGTGGTCATTATGGTCTCCTTGGAAAGCAGGTGGTCCGTGTAGGGATGATGCGGATAGCGATTACCTGGCAGCGACCGGAGCGACTCGTACGAGGAAGCCGGCTGCGGCTGCCATCTCCGCGGCGCGGCGGGCGGCGGCCCCGGGGCCGGCCAGCAGAGCTGCAAAGGTCTCGAAGTCGTGGCGCCGGAGCGCCCGCAGCGCCTGGCTGTTGCGTCCGGGCGTGGCAATGAAATCGAACAATCCCAGGACTTGCATGCGCTGGCTGCTGGCAAGGCTCAGGAACATCTGCTCGGCTGAGGCATAGCCCAACAGATCGTGGTTGAAGCCCATGATGCCGGCTATGCCCATGCCTGTGGCCTCATAGGCGGCTTCTGATTCGAGTCGCCGGGCCTGCCGCAGCGCCGACCACTCCTCCGTCTGGCTGGCATGGACTTTGCGCCAGCCCGCTTCTGCGTCTGCGCGCCAGTATTGTTTCTGCCAGGGCCGGGCAGGGTCAGTGCGGAAGTAGTGGGCCAACGCGTCCGGCGCTGCCTGGCTGCGACCGAGGAAGTCCTGCACCTCGAAGCGAATCGTCAGCCGCCCGTCGTGATCGGTGGCTGGGTGCCGGGCAGAAAGAGCCAGAGCAGCCGTTGCTGCAGCCAGGCTGATTTCCAGTTCCCCAGCAATACCGGCCAGCAGACCGCTCCAACGGTTCCAGACACGTGCGACCTTACGCTCAATCGGGTTGGCGGCAAGCCGGAGCGAAATCTGGAATTCGGGCGGCAGTTGCTCGATGCCGCCCGTCAGACTGGGCAGACCAATGAGGAAGCCGCTGCCAGCCCCGCGCGTCCCTGCCCCGGCCCTTGTCAGCAGGTCGATCAGCATGGCGCGTTGGTTGTCGCTCAGGCTGGGCATGGCGGCGGGGTGCGGGCCGCGGTAAGGCTCACCGGCTACTTTGGCAAGTGCACCGAGCGTAAGACCATTTTCAGCCATCAGCTTCCAGCCGGAAAGATTGCTTGCCCGGATCACTTTGTCGAAAGCATTGATCACGTCCTGATTGGTGACGCCGCCCAGTTCGGAGAGAACTGGCGTCCCACCCGTGGGCCCGGGACCAGAGGGTGCAGGTGTTGTTCCGCCGCGAGTACGCAAGCTGAGACTCCTGACATCGTCAAAGGCAGGTTTGCGACCATTCTCACCCAGTGCGCCTGGGCGGTAGAGGCCATACCATTTGGGTGGGTCGGCGTCTTGCGCGTTGAAGTCCTGCGTGCAGAAGATGACGGCCAGATTGACATTCCAGCCGCCGTTCAGCAGCGTCTCCAGGGCAAAGGGCAAGCATTCGGCCTGACGCTGCTCGGGACCATGATTCGTGTACCAGCCCATCTCCGAGATGTAGAGCGGCTTATTGGGGCTGTCGCCGCTGGCGCGTATGGTTTTGCGCATCTCATCCAAATAGCGCGTGTAGGTGGCGCGGATCGCCTCCCTGTGTGGCAACCAGTCCCGATTCATCCCCTCCTCGACGTATAGGTGATAGCCGATGCCGTCGAAGGGGAAGGGTTTGCCCGGCTTGCCCCAGTCGAGATGCCGTTTGCCGAAGGCATAGACATCTGGCAGATAGTGGAGCGCCCCGCCGTTCTTGTTGGCAGCCGTCCCCTCCACCGGACCAGAGACGATCCTGATGTGGTTGAATTCAGGGCGCCGGCGCACCTCATGATAGATACGTTCCAGCATGATGGCGAACCAGCCGGGATGGACGAGGTTCTTGTCTCCACCCCACCAGCCATCCGGCTCGTTGAAGCTCTCCACGGCGGAAAGGCTGTTGCCGAACATCTCGAGGATGGCGATGAACGTCTCGACGTAGCGATCGATCCAGGGGTGGCTGCGCGAGGCGCCGGGTTCGCTGCGGAAAAGCTTGAGGATGTCGTACTCTGGCACCCTGACCGCCTCATGATTGATCAGGCCATAGATTTGCAGCCCTCGCCTGCGGTAGCCATCGACAAGCCCTGTGAAGGTCTCCCGCCAGGTGCGGCCCGCGTGCCGGGTCTGGTCATGCACTGACTGCCACGGCCCCAACTTGAAATTCAACCGCACCCAGCCCACGCGCGCATCGGCGATGAAGCCCGGGTCCGCCACCTGCCCGGCCAGATTGCCGTCGTCGTGGATCGGGCTGTTGGCGTCGATGCCGATCATGTCGGCCATGGTGTTCTCGACCCCGCGATCCCCCGCGCCCCGACTGCTCTCTGCCATCCCTTGGATCCAATCGAGGATCGCGATCGGTCTGCCTTCGTTGTCAAGGCCGATGTGGCGGAAGGTTTCCCACTTGCCCCCGTGCCCTACCTGGAACAGGCAGGCGCCCAGCACGAAGTCGTCACGGTTGAGCCGTTCGTTGTACCATTCCAACGAGCGCCGGTATGACTCCTGGTTGATAGCTTCGCCTGGATAGAGCCAGCCCACGTCGCCGGGGGGATCGACCTGGTACTTGTACATGCGCGCCAGGCCTGCCTCGGTGATGATGACCCGGTAGTCGCGGCCCTGTGTCTCAGCCAGGCGTCTGACGATCGGGCCGTATGTGCCGGCGCTGGAGGCGGCATCGGGGTGCAACTCTTGACTGAGCGCCGGCCAGCCGTATTCGTGGAAACCCAGATAGGTGTAGGTGCTGAGGCTGAGGGGGAAGAAGTCTGAGTAGTGCTCGGCCGCGCCGAAGTTGCCGGCGGCGAAGTTGAAGGCCACGGCTTCGACGCCCTGCTCCATCAGCTTGTTGCGAAAGCCAAACTGGAACCTGTCATAGGCGCGGAGCCGGGCCTCTACGCCGGCGCGGTCGTCACGATATTCCTTCGATGCCGGCCCGGGCACGCACTCGTTCAGGCTCATCCAGGCATCGACCAGGCGGCGCCCTCCCTCAGCGCGCTGGGCCAGCCTGAAGTTGTCCTCCAGGATATGCTCGGCGAAAAAGCGGCCGTGGGCTTCAGGGTCGCCTTCGGTCAGCCAGCCTTTGACCAGATCGGCGACCGGCGTTTGCTTGCCGTCGATGCGCACATAGTCCATGCGGCCGATGACGAAGCTGTCGGGGGATCGGAAGCGGCGGATTTCCTCCAGCAAGCCTTGATCCCAGGCGTGCATCAGGATGACGGGCGGTTTGATGGCCGTGATCCGATCATGCACGCCCTTGCTGACCTGGATGTAGAAGCCGAGTTTGTTGCGATTCATGAGAAATCCTCTCCTGTGGATAGCAAGGATCGTTCACATTACCTCAAACACGTAGGCTGTCTTGGTCGAACCGAACTGAGCCAGCCAGCCAGCCTGGTTTTGCACATCGCGGAAGAGGCGGTTGGCGCCGGCGACCACGGTAGGCGGGAACTTCTCCAACTCATCGGCGTCCTTCTGGCTGTTGGCGTCGAAGCCAAACGAGAACTCGGTCACCAGCGGATAGTCGTTCTCGTCCGGCCGCAGATACCAGTGGTTGAGCGCCACCTTGACCACGAATTCCGGCAGCTCGGCGGCCCCGCGTTCGGTCGGCATCTTGTCCAGCTTGAGCTTGCCGATGAAGTGCGCCACCTCGTGCGCCCGGAAGCCGTTGACCACCCGCAGCATCGCCCGGTCGGGGATGTCATAGGCGGCAAGGCCGGGAAACAAGGCGATGGCATCGCCCATCGTCAGGATCGAAGGCGGCTCTTTGCTCTTGAACGACACCGAGTAAGAAAACTTGCTGACGAACGGGGGAACGACATCTTCCTCGAACTTCAGATCGTCATCATCAACCTTTTCGGTGCAGCGCACATCGCTGCCGGCGGCGGTGTAGCGGTCGGGAGCGCGGAACTTGAGTGTGACTTTGAAAGGCTTCTTGGCCTCTGGCTCTTCGCGCAGGCGCAGGACGACGTTGGCGCGCTGCAGTTCAAAGCCGGCAGTATCCAGGAACCAGGTGCTGCGCCGCTTCTCGACGTTCTTCTCAGGGTCTTCGGCATCGGGGATGACCTCGTTGCCCTGATTTTCGGTCAGAAAAGCCAAGAGCTTCCAGAACAGGCCGGCGCCAGCCTGGCGGTCGCGGAAGCGTTCAGTGTTGAGCATGAGTTTGTATTCGCGCGAGGTGATGGGACGGTTGGTAGGGGTCATGGGTGCCTCCTGAGATTGGGTCGAAGAGAAAACGGTTCGATCTGCTTTGTCACTGTGCGTTCTCCGGCGACTCGATGGCGACGGCTTTGTCGCGCCCGCCGGCGCAGGTGCGGTAGGTGTTGATGGTCATGGGTCGGCCTCGTCTTCTGTGTGCGCCGGCCGCGCCGCGTTGTTGACCGCGGTGGTGCGTTGGGGGATGCCGGCGGTGTAGGCGTCGATGCCGATGAGGATAGCGAGGGGGTGGGTGAAGTCGGTCATCGCGCGTTATGCCTCCTCCGCAAGGTTGCGCAGGTAGCGCGCCCGGTCATCGCGGTTGTTGGCGAAGGCGAGGAAGAGGATAGGGCGAGTGGTGATAATCATGGATTCCCTTACGATAGCGTAAAGATCATTGTTGCATATCCAGCCCATACTGACGCCTCTCCTCCGGCGTCAAGAGGGGCGGATCGCGCTGGATCAGGCGGGCGGCTTCAGCCAACAGATCGTCGATGTCAGCAATCCAGACGCGAACCGTCCCATCATCGCCCTTAGTGATGACGAACTGGCCGTCGGGGCTGTAGGCCCCCACGCCGAATGTCCCGCCCGGGAGTTGACGGATTTCTCGGCCCGTGGCGACATCCCAAATACGAGTGTTTGCAGCTGTACACCTGCTCCGAGTATCTCTGTTGTCGCACCCTGAGGTAACGATCTGTTTTCCATCGGGACTGTAGATCGCCGACCAGACACTGTCGATATGACCGTTGAGTCGGCGGACTTCCTGCCCTCTTCTCGAATCCCAAATGCGAACAGTTCCATCTTGGCCGGTGGTGACGATCTGCCGACCATCGGGGCTGTAAGCCGCCGAATGGCCGCTAATCTCATACACAATATCCCCTGTCCTCGCATCCCGGATGTACGTCCCCCCCATATCGGCGGTGACGATATGCATACTGTCGGAACTATAGGCTAGGAATTCGTCTATAAACTTAAGACTGTAAAGCTTCTGTGTCGTCGGCACATGCCAAAAGCTGACCGTGTAGAAATCGTCATCCTTGGTGACAACGAATTTGCCGTCAGGACTAAAGGTCGCGCTACTGTATCCGTCGATCCGGTCTGTAAACTGGCCTACTTCAAGTCCGGTTGCGGCGTCCCAAAGGCGGGCTGAAGGTTCTGGGCATAGACTGTTCTCGTCATCTTTGCGGGAGCATCCGACGGTGACGATCTGCTTGCCGTTGGGACTGTAGGCCACCGAATTGACCGAGCCGGTGTGGGCGTTTAGCGTACGCACCGTCTCACCCGTTATTGTGTCCCAGATGCGCGCAGTTCCGTCGACTCTCGCAGTGATGATGAACCGACCGTCGGGACTGTAGGCTGCTGAAGTGATCTCAGGGATGAGGTCGCCGGGGGTACGCATTTCCGTGCTCGTTCGGGTGTTCCATATGCGAGCCGTCCCATCGGCATTCGCAGTGACAATGAACTGACCATCGGGACTGTAGGCAACCGAATTGATGTACTCGGCGTTTGTGCCCAGCGTTCGCATTTCTTCGCCCGTGCTCGCATTCCAGACACGCGCTGTTTTGTCATCGCCGGCAGTGACAATAAACTGACCATCGGGACTATAGACCACCGCATTAACAGGGCCGGCGTGTGTGCCTAGCGTCCGCACTTCTCCGCCCATGCTCGCATTCCAGACACGCGCCGTTCTGTCATCGCTAGCAGTGACAATGGATTGGCCGTCTGGGCTGTAGGCAACCGAGTTGACAGGGCCAGCATGGGGACCCAAGGTGCGCACCTCCTCACCCGTGCTCGCATTCCAGACACGCGCCGTTCTGTCATCGCTAGCAGTGATAATGGATTGGCCGTTTGGGCTGTAGGCAACCGAGTTGACGGGGCCAGTATGGGTACCCAAGGTGCGCACCTCCTCGCCCGTGCTCGCATTCCAGACACGCGCCGTTTTGTCATCACTGGCAGTGACAATGAACTGACCATCGGGACTGTAGACTGCCTCATTCACGGCAGCAGTGTGTTTGCTGAGTTGACTGAGTTTCTGGCCTGTGGTTGCGTCCCAGATGCGGGCGATACCGTCGTTACCGGCGGTTACGATCTTCGAGTCATCGGGGCTGTAGGCAGCTGAATTGACAGGGCCCGCGTGACCAAGCAGTTGGCGCACTTCTTGCCCGGTGATCGCATCCCACACGCGGGCCATGGCGTCGCCTTCCGCAGTGACGATTTGCGTGCCATTGTGGCTGTAGACCGCTGAGTTGAAGTCGGCGTAGGCACTGCTGAGTACGCGCAGTTCTTGCCCCGTTCTTGCGTCCCAGATGCGCGCGGTCCGATCCTCACTGGCGGTAACAATGAACTGACCATCGGGACTGTAGATCGCCGACCAGACACTGTTTTCATGACCGTTGAGTTGGTGGATCTCCTTCCCTGTAGCCGCGACCCAGATGCGGGCCTCACGTTCTTCATGGGCGGTAACAATGTATTGGCCGTCAGGGCTGTAGGTCGCCGACAATACCCAGTCGAAATGTCCTTCGGTGTGGCCGCCAAGAGAGCGCACCGGCTCGCCACTCTCCGCCCCCCAAATGATTGCTGTGCCGTCGTAATGGGCGGTGACTACGAATTGACCGTCGGGGCTGTAGGCAGCCGAAGTGACGGGGTCAACGGGGTTAATGTCGCCGAGAGAGCGCACATTTCTACCACTCCCCGCATCCCAAATAATAGCTGTGCCATCACTGCTGGCAGTGACAACGTTTCGACCGTCAGGGCTATAGGCAGCCGAACTGACAGAATCAGTGTGACTGCGTAGGATGCGCACTTGCTTGCCCGTCCTCGCATTCCAGATGCGAGCCGTCCCATCCCCGCTCGCGGTGACGATCTGGCTGCCATCGGGGCTGTAGGCCGCCGAATTGACCGAGTGGGTGTGACCGCGGAGTTGGCCGACCTCCTGCCCGGTGGCTGCGTCCCAGATGCGCGCGGTGCCGTCCGCACTGGCCGTAACGATCTGTGAGCCGTCAGGGCTGTAGGCAGCCCAATTGACACCCTCAGTATGACCACGGAGTTGGCGAACCTCCTGTCCTGTGGTCACATCCCAGATGCGTGCTGTTTGGTCGGCGCTGGCGGTGACGATGAACCGACCGTTAGGGCTGTATTTCGCCGAACTGACGCCGCTGCCGTGTCGGTGGCGGGGAAGTGTCATGTTGTAGGGAGGTGCAGCATCGATAGCAGCTCTCAGGGTGGCATCTGCATTGACTGTGGCGGCGTGGTCTGTTGTCCAGGTAGTCAGCACAGCCTCACGGGCCAGTATGAGAGCCAGGCTACCGGAGGTGTCTGTCTTGGTTGCCAATTCTCTTTGGGCTTGAGCGGTGAGTTCGCCTGCTTCAGAGCGACGCGCCTCACGCTCTGCCTCAGCCTGCTTCAAAATGGCCTGATTGGCCTGATAAAAGGCGAACGACGCAAGACCTGCCAGAGCGATCATCACCACCGCCGCGATACCGATAATGCGCCGGATGGTGCTACCACGACGAGAAACGCTTGCTTGCGCGAAGGAGAGTTCCGGGCCATTCAGCCATTTCGTATCCACTGGTGCCGTTGTCTTTGGCCACAACACCTGCCGCGCCCAGCGGAAGCGCCCCCGCAACCCCCGCTGTTTCCCACCCGCCGGCCATAAGGTCTCCTCCACCTGCGGCAGGCGGGGATCGTCGTTCCACAGCAGTCCGGACTTGGCTTCCGGTGCCGCCTTGCTCCATTCGCCGGCCGCCTGCGCCAGCCGGCGCTGCAAGGGCAGGTACTCCTCCGCCTCCTGCTTCCAGCGCAGCAGCTTGTCCCAGGCCAGCACCAGGGCGTCGTGCGCCGGCTCGACATAGGCCTCGCCTTTTGTGCCGTTGGGGACTTGCCCTGAGCCTGGCGAAGGGTCAGAGGTGCCGCGCACCAGCAGGCGGGCGTCCACCAGCCGGTCGAGGACGGTCTGGACGCGGGCGTTCTCCTCGGCGGTCGGGTAGTCCAGTTCGCTTAGCGCCACCCGCCGCCGCGCCAGCTCGCCCCCCTCCACCGCTACCATGCGCAGCATGACCTGCTGCATAGTCAGACGGTGGGCGTCGTCGGGCAGCCCGCCGTACTCCTCGGTGGCCCGGTTGCGCAGCGACCCGACCACGCCGCCCAAGGCCCGGTAATCCTCGCCGGACAGCGCCCGGTCGTCGCGGCCGCTGCGAACGTACTTGACGTACAGCTCGCTGAGGGTGAAGGAGAGCAGGGGCAGTGCGCCGGGGGTCTGGATCACTTCCTTGATCAGGTCATCCACCAGCTCCGGCGGGTCGAAGTAGAGCACGCGCACCGAGGCCGGCCCCTCGATCACCTGGCGCAGGTCTTCGATGTCCATGGGCGGGACGACGTAGCGGCCCGCCTGCCACATCTCGGCCAGCGGCGAGTCCTTCTGCGTGAACTGCGGCTCGAAGTCAGTGCGCAGGGTGAGGATCAGGCGGAAGGCGTCGGGCTGGGCTTGGACGGCATTCGCCAGCAGGCGCAGGAAGCGGTCGCGCTCGCCGTCGTCGCGGCAGAGGGTGGCCAGCTCCTCGAACTGGTCGATGGTCAGCACCAGGCGCTGGCCGGGATGGGACTCTGCCCAACGAGCGATGGCGTCCGACAGACCTGTCAGGTCTTGAAGGCCTGACAGGTCTTCGCCCAGTTCGGCCATCAGCAGCGCCGCCAGCGCCTGCAGCGGCTTGTCGGTGGGGCGCATGGGTGGGAGGACGCGATAAGATGTGTTCGCGGTAGCGGCAGGTTCGCTGTTCTCACTTCCTGCTTGAGTCGCTGTTGGGGGCGCGGGACGACTGAAGTCGTCACTACGGTTGTCACTACGAGCGTCACTACGAACCTCAAGCCGCGGCAGCAGCCCCGCCTTGACCAACGACGATTTGCCCGTCCCTGACGCGCCCAGGACCGCAAGAAAAGGAGCGGCGTCCACGCGCTGCACCAACACTTTGATCTCGTCATCACGGCCGAAGAAAAGCGGCGCGTGTTTCTGATCGTAGGATTTCAGGCCGCGGTAGGGGTTGGCCTCCGCGGTCAGGTCGGGCGCAGGGGGCAGGTTGAGGGGATGGCCGGGGGCCAGAAAGATGAACTCGCCCTTGCGGTGCTTGTTCAGCGGCCAGAGGCCGGGGGTCTGCTCATGGCTGGCCTTGGCTTCGGCCTGGACCTCCACCTGTTCGCGCAGATACAGGTAGAGCTCGGTGGCGGTGATAACGCCGTCGCCCTGGCCCTTTGGCACCAGGTCGGCGTCGCCCTTCTCCAGGGCGTCGATCA
This sequence comes from Caldilineales bacterium, assembly GCA_019695115.1. Taxonomy (GTDB): domain Bacteria; phylum Chloroflexota; class Anaerolineae; order J102; family J102; genus SSF26. Next base: position 10,180 of record JAIBAP010000107.1, read on the forward strand.
GCGCCTGGGCGAAAGGAGAGTGGGGCGTGCCGTCGCTCTCGCGTACGCCAATGGTCTTGCCGTCCAGCACATCCAGCGCCTTCTGGTCGTAGGCGGCGGAAGTGAGCACCTGCCAGGCCGGGGAGAGCAGATAGCGGTCGTAGCGCTCCTTGTGGATGACATCGGGCAGGGCGCCCAGGTGGCGGGTGGCGGCCCAGCGGAAGGCGCCGGCGAAGCAGCAGTCGAGGATGGCGAGCATGTGCCGGCAGGGGAGGTCGGTCAGCCAGGCGTGCAGGTCGGTCATGGCGAGCATGGAGGCCGAATCGCCGGGCCTGGCGTCCTGGGGCACCAGGTAGCCGCGGGGGCCATCGTCGCCGTCCAGGGCCACGCCGTGGCCGGCGAAGTAGACCAACAGCCGATCGTCCTCGCCCAGGCGGGCCTTGAGTTCGTCCTCGAAAAGGGCGCGCAACCGTTCCCGCGTCACCGGCTGGCCGGTGGCGGGATGGGTGAGCAAGACGGTCTCGTAACCGTGCTCGCCGGCCAGCAGGCTGGCCAGCCGCGCGGCGTCGTTGACGGCGGTGGTCAGCCGCGGGATGCCGCCGGTGTAGGCGTCGATGCCGATGACGACGGCCAGGTTGCGGTTGAAGCCGGCTTGCATGTCGTCATTAGCAGAGTTCAGGGATACCAGCCGCACGTTGCGGGTCGTGGCCTCGTCAGTCATCGGGATTCCTCCGCATGATCGAGTTGTGTTGAGGTGGATGTCGGCGCAGGCCATTGATCGCAGATCTTTCCAGGAGCAGTCGCAGGGAAATAAAACTGCCATTCCTTCGCAGTCAGGTTTCGCCCGGCGATCGCGCAGGCCTGCTTCACCCGCAAATCCGGCGCTACCGTCCAGAGGGCCAGATGCCCCTCATTTTGCATCGACGCGAGCGTTGCCAGCCATTCACCCTTCGGAGCAACAGCCAGATAGTCATGACTGGCAGTGATCCCACGAAGTGCGATAGGCCTGGCATGGGCGTGCGCTCTGAGCGCCTCGACATACCATAGCAAGGTGCGGTTTTGGTTTGTCGCGACAAGTAGTTGGTTGTCTGAGCTGAATGCCAGCTCGACAAAAGAGTCTGCCTCTGGTGTAATCTCGGCGAAGGCCCTGGTATTGGGATTCTTGATCAACGCCTGCGGTTTCCACAGGCGGATGGCGTTGCTGCTGCCGATGGCAAACCAGTTGCCGTCTGAGCTGAAGCTCACCGCGCTGACCAGCGCGCCAAAGGGGACCGTGATGGGTACAGCGACCGTAGACCGTGTTACCAAATCATCAATGCTCCATATCCAGGCAGCATTGTCCAAGCTGGCCGCGGCCAGCCGCTGTTCGTCCGGGCTGAAGGAGATCGGCGGTTGAGCCTCGGGGTTAATCCGCCACCTGGCGTGATCCACGATGAAAGGTTGGGGTCTGGTGTTCTGCGTCAGCTCTGCAAAGTTATACAGCAATATGTTGCCATCACTATCAGATACCGCCAGCCAACGCCCCTGCGGACTGAAAGTGATGTTTCGAGCTATTAGCATTCGACCCTCTGTGGTCGGGAGAGGAATCAGGGCATCGGTTGCTTGCCGGCGCGGAACGCTTGGATCTGTGGGCCACAAGCCGAATGCGCCATCGGCGCCACCCGAGGCGAGCCAGACGCCATCCGGGCTGAAGGCTACTGACATGACCATCCGGCCTCCGCTGTGTTCTCCTACGATGGTGGGTTCGGCCAGCGGATCTTCCCGGAGCTGTGAGGCATCCCAAAGCCTGACCTGACCGTCTATGCCCCCCGTTGCAACCCACCTCCCATCAGGGCTGATGGCCAGGTCAAATGCTGCGGCACCTATATCTCGCGAGACGATGCCAGCCTCGGCCTGGGGATTGCTGGTCTTCCATAGCCGGATATCGCCATCATTGGACTGGGTGATGACAATATCGTTGCCTGGGACGGCGAATATGCCTGCCACCTCTTTCTCATGGGCAAGCAAATCCGCGCGAGGGCGTAGATCACCGCGCTCAACTGCTTGGAAATCCCATAGTTGCAGCCTTCCGCGGCTATCACCTGCCAGCACGGAACGCTCGTCGCTGCTGAACTCCACTGATGTGATCCCCGGCACGGTAAACGAGCGGGTCGGTGTCTGTTCAGCAAACGCTTCGACTGGATCGGTCCCCGTGGGGTTCATGGTCGGCACGAGGGATTTCAGTATTCCAACAGTTGTGATAGTCTGAGGTAGAGACGCCAGATCCCACAGGCTCACACTGTTGGCGTTACGAACAGCAAACCATCGTCCGTCTGGACTGAAAGCCGTCCCTTGGCTCTGTCTCTCGGCTACCAAAGGATGGATTCTGGCGATCGGGGCATCGGGAGTAGGCTGTGCGACGTTCTCGATGCGCCACAAGTAAGCTATAGCATAGCTGCTTGTGGCTGCGAACCAATTGCCGTCTGGGCTGAACATGATGGAAATTGGGTAGCCGCCTGAAGACAATGTCGCGGTTAGGGGGGCGCTTGACGGATTCAGTAACAGGTTGTCGAAGTCCCAGAGCCAAATGGCATTGTTCATGCTGGCGGCGGCAAGGTGGCGTTCATCAGGATCGAAGGCTACCGGCGGCCTCGCCTCGGTGTTGATGGGCCACTCGGTGGCATTCAGCCTGAATCGGGGCTGAGGTGTGGGATCGCGCAACAGACTCTGGCGCTCATAGAACCACGTGTTTCCGTCCGTGCCAACCACAACCAGCCACTGTCCCTTCGGGCTGAACATCACGCTTCTGGGAACGGATAGGTGGCCGTCGGTGGTCGGCAGAGAAATCTGAACGCCCTTTCCCTGAGTGCTCGATTCCTGGTTGGCGATTGGCCAGAGGCCGACAACACCATCTGTGCTGCCGGTGGCGAGCCAGGCGCTGTCCGGGCTGAAGGCCACGGTGATTACTGGGTGGTCTTTGCCGTGTGATCCGATCTCTCTTGGTTGGGCATAAGGATTTGCCCACAACTCAGCGACTGACCACAGCCTGACATGGTTATCGGTGCTGCCCGTCGCCAGCCAATTGCCGTCGTGGCTAACCGCTGTCTGAAAGACGGCTTTGCCAGCCAGCGCTTGAGGACGGCCGCCGGTTTCGTTGAGATCATCGAATAGTGCCTGCTGTGCCTGCGGTGCGTAGAATGGAGGCGCGCTGCGGCTGAGCCTATAGGACTCAGATGCCAACAAAAGGCCGGTCGACAGGGCTGACTCAGAGAAGGCCAACCGAGATTGCGCTGCCAATTCATTGGATTGCGCCTGTCGTGCAGCCAGTGCAGCCACTCCCCGCTGCCACCAGGCAAGCCCGCTCAAGGCGACAACGGCGATCACAAACGCAGCAACAGCGCCCAACAGCTTCTGCCGAAAACCGGATCGTTCGCTCACGCTTGCCCGCACGAACGCCAGTTCGCCCCGGTTCACCCAGGCGGCAGCGTCCGGCGCTTCGTTCTTGGGCGGAAAGAGCACCCGCCACTCCCAACGCAGCCGGCCCCACAGCCCCGGTTCGCTACCGGCCGCCGGCCACAGCGTTGCTTCCACCTGCGGCAGGCGGGGATCGTCATCCCACAGC
>JAIBAP010000108.1 GCA_019695115.1 Caldilineales bacterium
TATTCAGTGGTCAGTATTCAGCACCCTAGAGGTGCGACGCACTTCGCGAGCGTCGACGAGACTCGGGTTTCAGCACAATGCAGGTCCTGAAGTCGCTCAAAGTGCGTCGCACCTGAACTGACCCGTGATGGGATTCAATCGCCGGTCACGCTTCGCGTTTCGCGTTTCACGCTTCACGTTTCACGTTTCACGCTTCACGCTTCACGCTTCACGTTTCACGCTTCACGTTTCACGCTTCACGTTTCACGCTTCACGTTTCACGCTTCACGTTTCACGTTTCGCAATCCGCAATTCGCAATCCGCAATTCACAACGCTTCGAAAGCGCCAAAACGGCGGGCGATCAGCAGATAGACGGCCATGATCAGGATCGGGCCCATAGTCATGGCCGCGGCCAGGGGCACATTGCCGGCCGTGCCCTGCAGGGTGAGCACGGCCTGACCGATGAAGTAGCTGGAGTTGCCGAGGACGGTGGGGACGATGAAATCGCCCAGCGTCAGCGAGAAGGTGAAGATGGAGCCGGCCACCACGCCGGGGAAGGCCAGGGGCAGGGTGACATGGCGAAACGTCTGGCCGGGCCGGGCGCCGAGATCGGAGGAAGCCTCGATCAGCGAGTTGGGCAGCCGCTCCAGCGCGGCCAGGATGGGCAGCACCATGTAGGGCAGCCAGACGTAGACGAAGACGATGAACATGCCCAGGGGCGAGATCGACAACGACGGGCCACCGATACCAGGCACCGACAAGAGGCCGTTCAGGAGCCATCCAGCGCCGACCCGCCCGAACAGCCAACTGAGGATGCCTTCCTTCGCCAGGATCAGCTTCCAGGCGTAGACCTTGACCAGATAGCTCGACCACAACGGCAGCATCACGGCCAGATAGAGGAGGGGGCGCAGGCGGCGGGGCGCAAAACGGGCCGTGTAGTAGGCCAGTGGAAAGGCCAGGATCGCGGCCGCCACCGTCACCGCCGCCGCCATCGTGGCCGTGCGCACGATGATGTCGATGTTGGAACGCGTCAGTAGGGTGCCATAGGTGTGGAGGCTGAGCTGTCGCACGATCTGCCCGGTGTAGTCGTCCAGACGGAAGAAGCTCTGAAGCAACAACATCAGCAACGACCCCAGGTAGATCACACCCAACCACAGCAGGGGCGGGATCAGCAGCAGCGCCAACATCACCAGCGGCTGCGCCCACAGATAGTTCGACGCCCGGCGCAGCATATCAGGCCCCGATCACCCGGTTGTGGGCCGGATGCCACTGCAAACACACGCTCTGGTTGCGCGCGGCCAGCACGTCCATCGACGTCGTCCTCAGATTCTGCTCGACCACCGTCAGTTCCCCGCCCTGCGCCAGCGCCACCAGATAGCGCGTATACATGCCCAGATAGATGACCTCGCGCACCACGCCATCGGCCGCGCACAGCCCCGGCGCCACGGCGCTGCCCGCGGGCGTGATGTGGATCTTCTCCGGGCGGATGGCGAAGGTCTGCGCCCGGCCGGTGATGGTCTGGGCGGCGGCGCCGCTGACAAGGTTGGAGACGCCGACGAACCCGGCCACAAAAGCTGTATTCGGTCGCTCGTAGATCTCGGCCGGCGACCCGACCTGCTCGATCTTGCCCTGATTGAACACGGCCAGCCGGTCGGACATAGTCAGGGCTTCTTCCTGGTCGTGCGTGACATAGACGAAGGTGATCCCGACCTGCTGCTGGATGTTCTTGAGTTCGATCTGCATGGCCTGGCGCAGCTTGAGGTCGAGCGCGCCCAGGGGTTCATCGAGGAGGAGGACGCGCGGGCGGTTGATGAGGGCGCGGGCCAGGGCCACGCGCTGGCGTTGTCCGCCCGACAGCTGCGAGGGTTTGCGCCCGCCCATCCCCGGCAGATGCACCAACTCAAGCATCTCGCCCACCCGCCGCTCCCGCTCTGGCTTGGGCGTCTTGCGGATCATCAGGCCGTAGCCGATGTTCTCGGCCACCGTCATGTGCGGGAAGAGGGCGTAGTCCTGGAAGACGGTGTTGACATCGCGCTCGTTCGGCGGCAGATTCGAGACATCCTTGCCGTGCAGGAAGATCTGGCCGCTGCTCGGTCGCTCGAAACCAGCGATCATGCGCAGGCTGGTGGTCTTGCCCGACCCCGACGGCCCCAACAGGGTGAAGAATTCGCCGTCGGCGATATCCAGGTCGATGCCATCCACGGCCCTGACCTCGCCAAAATGACGGCTGACATGGATGAAACGGATGGCAAGCTGGTTGACGGGGTCAGACACGGAGCGAATCTCCTCGGTTCAGACGCCTGACAGGTCGGGCAAAGCGTGGCTTCGCCAGCGACCTGTCAGGCGTTTCTGCTCAACTGTGCGCGATCATCACATGCTTGGTGATCTGATAATCGCCCATGGCCTCGGCCGAGAGGTCTTTGCCAAAGCCCGACTGCTTGAAGCCGCCGTGCGGGGTCTCGGAATTGAGCGGCATGTGGTCGTTGATCCAGACGGTGCCGAATTCGAGTTGGCTGGCGATGCGCATGGCCCGGCCGATGTCTTTGGTGAAGACCGAGGCCGCCAGCCCGTACAGGACATCGTTGCCATAGCCCACGGCCTCCTCTTCCCCATCGAAGGGCATGATCGTGACCACCGGCCCGAAGACCTCGTTCTGGACGATGTCGGCATGCTGCTCGACCTCGGCGACGACGGTGGGGCTGAAGAAATAGCCTTTGCCCAGGCCTGCGGGCGCGCCGCCTCCGGTGAGGATGCGGGCGCCGGCCGCCCGAGCCCGGCTGATGAACCCGGCCACGCGGTCGCGCTGCGTCCCCGAGATCAGCGGCCCCATCTCTACCTCGTCATCGAAGGGATCGCCCACCTTGACGGCGGACATCGACGCCACCAGCGCCTCTTGCACGGCCTGGTACACGCCGGCCTGGGCATAGATGCGGGTGGCGGCGGTGCAATCCTGGCCGGTGTTGTAGGTGGCGCCGACGGTGGCCTTGGCGGCCAGGGCTTCGAGATCGGCGTCGTCGAAGACGAGGATGGGGGCTTTGCCGCCCAGTTCCAGATGGACGCGTTTCAGGGTCTTGGCCGCGGTTTCCATCACCTTTTTGCCGGTGGCGGTGGAGCCGGTCAGGCTGATCATGCGCACGTCGGGGTGCTCGACCAGGGCCTGGCCCACGGCATTGCCGCCGGTGACGACATTGACCACGCCAGCGGGGATGCCGGCCTCGGCCAGCAGTTCGGCCAGCATGAGGGTGGTGAGGGGTGTGCCGGGCGCGGGCTTGAGCACGACCGTGCAGCCGGCGGCCAGGGCGGGGCCAAGTTTCCAGATCGCCATCATCAGCGGGTAGTTCCAGGGCGCGATCTGGCCGACCACGCCCACCGGCTCGCGACGGTACATGGAGGTGTAGCCGGCCATGAATTCACCGGCGTGTGAACCATGCGTATCGCGGGCGGCGGTGGCAAAGAAGCGCAGGTTGTCGATCAGCATGGGCAGGTCGGCGCCCAGGCTGGTGTAGGCATAGGGTTTGCCGGTGTGCAGCGATTCGGCGCGGGCGAAGTCCTCGATGCGGGCCTCGATCAGGTCGGCCAGGCGGAAGAGGGCCAGCGAACGGGCGCCGGGCGTCAGCCGCGACCAGCGGCCGTCGTAGAAGGCGGTTTTGGCCGCCTGCACGGCCGCATCCACATCTGCCGGGCCGGCATCCACCACCTGGGCGATGACTTCCTGGGTAGCCGGATTCTCGATGGCCATCATGCCGCCATCGCGGGCATCTTGCCACTGGCCGTCGATCCAGAGTTTGTAGTTCATAGGCGGGTTGGTGGGGAGTGGAGATTGGAGATTGGTTATTAGTTATTGGTTATTAGTTACTGATTACCAATAACCAATCTCCAATAACCAATAACCAATCTCTAATAACTACGTGTTACGTCGTTGCATACGCAACACGCAACACGTTTCAGGGCATTAGCGCCCGCCTATGACGGCGATGTAGTTGGTCACCCACTCGTGGTAGGGGACGCACTCGCCCTGGTCGCACTGGGCCACGGGGGTGCGCCAGAAGTGAATCTTGTCGAAATTGTCGAAGCCATTGGTGGCGCAACCGGCGTCGGTGAGCAATTCGTTGCCCTTGCAGGCAGCAGGCGCGGCCGGCACCGAGCCAAACCAGGCCGCCAGGTCGCCTTGCAGCTTGGGATTGAGCGACCACTCCAGCCACTTGTAGGCACAGTTGGGGTGGGGGGCATCGACGTGCATCATGGTCGTGTCGGCCCAGCCGGTGGCGCCTTCCTTGGGGATGACGCTAGCAATGGGTTGGTTCTCGAATTGCAGCAGGTTGACCTGGAACGGCCAGGACGAGGAAGCAACCACTCCTTCGTTCTTGAAGTCATCCATCTGGATATAGGCGTCGTGCCAGTAGCGGCCCACCAGTTGGCGTTGTTGGCGCAGCAGATCCAGGGCGGCGTTGAACTGGTCGCGGGTCAACTCATACGGGTCCTTGATCCCCAGATCGGGCTTGGCGCTCATCAGGTACAAGGCAGCGTCGGCGATGTAGATGGGACCATCGTAGGCCTGGACGCGGCCCTTGTTCGACTTGCCGTCGGCCAGGGTCATCTCCTCGAAGACAACCTGCCAACTTCGCGGCGCCTGGCCGCCGAAGGCATCGGTGTTGTACATCAACACATTCGGCCCCCATTGGTAGGGCACGCCGTAGTGCTTGCCATCCACCGTGTGCCAGGGGGCGTTCTGCAGGCGCTCGTCCACCGTGCTCCAGCTGGGGATGAGGGCGGTGTTGATCTCCTGCACCTTGCCGCCGGCGATGAGGCGGTTGCTGGCGTCGCCAGAGGCTGTCACCAGGTCGAAACCGCCCTCGTTCATCAGCGCCACCATTTCGTCCGAGGTGGCGGCAGTCTTGACGTTGACCTTGCAGCTCGTGCTCTTCTCGAATTCGGTGACCCAGTCATAATTGGGGTCGGTGTCGCCCCGCTCGATGTAGCCGGCCCAGGCGATGATATCGACCTGGCCTTCACCTTCGCCGATTTTCTGGAGCGGGCCGCCTTTTTCGGCTGCCGGCGCCACCGGCGATCCGGCTGTGCAGGCCGATGCCAGGATGGCCAGGATCATCAAGGCAGCAAACAGCTTGGGTTTCATGGTACTTCTCCTCCGTTGAGATATGGGAACGTGTAAAGAGACGATCGAATTGCCGGGGGTCATGGCAGACGGGCCAGGCCACCCATGTGGATGTCCAAAACAATGCCGGGAGACACTTCCTGAGAGTCGACGCCGACATTTTCCGACAGTTCAATGTAAAGGGAGTCAGTCTCGGGGTAGTAATTGAATTTCATGGCTAGTTTACCGGCTGACTTCCTGCAACGCCTGGGCGAAGATGGCCAGCGCCTGGCCGATCTGCGCTTCCGAGACGACGAGGGGCGGGATCCAGCGGATGGTGCTGTCCCAGGGGCCGCAGGTGAGGAGGATGAGGCCGCGGTCGAGACAGGCATGGGCCACGGCTTTGGCCGTAGTCTTGTCGGGCTGGCGGTCGGGGGTGCGGAATTCGACGCCCACCATCAGCCCCAGGCCGCGCACATCGCCGATGACCGGATATTCCTCTTGCAGATGCCGCAGCCCGGCCATGAGTTGGCCCCCGCGCTGCTGTGCGTTCTCCAGCAGGTTTTCGTCGCGGATGGCGCGGATGGTGGCGACGGCGGCGGCGGCGGCGACGGCATTGCCGCCGTAGGTGCCGCCGTGCGTGCCCGTGGGCCATTTCTTCATCAAATCGAGCGAGGAAATGACGCCAGAGAGGGGCAGGCCCGAGGCCAGGCCCTTGGCGATGGCGATAATGTCGGGCTGAATCCCGAAGTGCTCGTAGCCGAACCAGCGCCCGGTGCGGCCAAAGCCGGTCTGGATCTCGTCGGCGATGAAGAGGATGCCATGACGGTCGCAGCGCTCACGCAATCCCTGCAAGAAGCTGGCGGGGGGAACAACATAGCCGCCCTCGCCCAGCACCGGCTCGATCAGGACGGCCGCCGTCTCCTCTGGGGCGGTCTGGGTGGTCAGCAGATAGTCGAATTCGTCCAGACACCAGGCGCTGGTCTGTTCGGCGTCCCAGCCGTAGCGATAGGCGTAGGGGAAGGGGGCGACGAAGACGCCGGAGGGCAGGGGCTGGTAGCCGGCGCGGTAGACGGTCTTGGAGGTGGTCAGGGCCATGGTGTTGGCGGTGCGGCCATGAAAGCTGCCCTGGAAGACGACGATGTTGGGGCGGCCGCTGGCGCGGCGGGCGAGTTTGACCGCCCCCTCCACCGCCTCGGCCCCGGAATTGCTGAAGAAAAAGCCGTCGAGCGGCGCGGTGAGGGGCAGCAGCTCGTTGACCAGCTCCAGCAGGGGGGGATGGTAGACGATGTTGATCTGGCCGTGCAGCAGCAGCCCCGCCTGGCGCTGTACGGCCGCGACGACAGCCGGGTGGCAATGACCGGTGTTGGTGACGGCGATGCCGCAGGTGAAGTCCAGCCAGGCTTTGCCGTCCTGGTCGTAGAGGACGGCGCCCTCGCCGCGTTGGGCGATGATGCTGGTGGCGTGCGACCAGACGGGAGAGAGATGGGGGATGGCGGATGCGAGGGCCGAAGTCATCGACGTGTGCTCACTGGGATGGGAGGATGCGAGAATGTGGCGTCACAAGCCAGCCCCCTCGTGGTACAGAGCGGCGCTGCTCGTTTCCCGTGGCCAGGGGCAACACCTGGCCAGGCTGTGGCAATTATATGCAGATTTGGATCGAGGCCAAATCAAGGGGCGCAGAGGGACAAAAAGAGGCTCCAGATGGTTTTTTCCACCTGGAGCCTCGATGAGGGCGGGTCGTGCACCTCCATCCGAACCTCATCAGCTCTCGCCGCGGCCTACAGTGCGTCGCAGGTTAGTTCGTGGCGCCCATGAGATACCACTTAGGGCTGCTACCTTCCGGTCCTGACCCGGTTCGCAGGCTCACGCCGCACGAGGCCCACGTACGTAGACTGCTGGCGCTGACGCAAGAACTATGCCGGCCCTCGAGGAGGAATTCAATCCCGCTGTAGCGGGTTGCGGGTTACAGGGCACCGCTAGCTCCCCATCTAGCACGACCTTGGGGATGATCTTAGCCTGGGATGGGGGGTTTTGTCAAAACGTGGTGGCTGGCCGGCTGGGCTGGCTGAACTGGCTGGCCGGCTGGCCTATCGGTCGGCGCACCCCAACGCCTTGTTCATCCCATACGCATAGCGATTCAGGCTGCCAGGCCTGCGCTGAGCGGAGTCGAAGTGTTCCCCGGCTGCGGCACAATCGTATCCGCCTGGATGAAGCGGCCTAACACCGGGGTTCCTTCACTGCGTTCAGGACAGGCTTCATACCGGGCGCCGTAGAAGTAAAGCCCGATGCTGGCATCCTCCCTCTGGCCGGTGTAGCGGAAGCTGGTGGGCGTGCTGCCGCTGCTGTAGCGCGTCTCGCCCCAGGGCTTGTACAGCAGCTTGCCGGTCTCGTTGCTGTAGAGATCGGCCACCACGGCTGTGCTACCCAGGTCTGTCCTGAGCGAGGCCGAAGGATGATCCGTGAGCAGCAAAGAGACCGTCTCCGGCTCCCACATCGCCACCCTTCGGCAAGGCTCAGGGCAGGCCCGCACCCCGCCCGCCGCGTAATACTTCTTGAAGCGCGCCACTTCGATGTTGTCGTAGCTCACCACCGAGTTGTCCGTCCGCAGGGCCAGGTAACTCCCGCTCGTCGTCTGGGAGCGCAGATGAGCGAAAGCTGGCTTGGATTCGACGCTGCGCCGGCAACATTTCATCGACATTGGTCAGGGACTCGTGATTCTGGTCAGTGCACTTGGCCTTCGACCTTAGCTCGTGGCCCGGTTTCCGGGGTCAATTATACTGAGTTAGTATTTCAAAGGATTTTATTGCCCTAATCATCTCCAATGGTAGCCACCATGCCTGTAACAACACGTTGATTGCCTCTTATTTCATATTTTATTCCAATGGGGAATACTCTGTCACCATTAAGATCGTAGCTGCACCAGTAGTATGTGTGATTCAGACTTGGAATATAAGTCGGATTCTCACAGTCATATTCGTATTTCCCAAGCTTTGCTCTGACCTCTTCATGTGTACTCATACCCCTCTCGAACGATGACAGGATTGCTGGGAAAAAATCCGGCGCATAAACGATACGCCCTGGCTGACAACGTCGATCACCTGCCAATTCGAATTGTTTACAAACATCCTCTATGGTTTCACGATCGAGTGGGGTCGTATATTGGGAAAGATCGCCTTTTCGCATTCTAGCGATAGATATGGGTAAGCTACACCCGGCTAGTAGAGCTACTCCCAATAAAACCACAAGATATCTTTCGCATATTTGGATCATCACTATCTCCTATCCAGTCGAATATTCCTGGTTGCCCATGTAGCAAATTATGGTGAACCTCGCAATGACCCAAATGTCGATTCCAAATACTGCAAACGCCCTTTACTCCCTGGGCCGGAGGGGCCTAATTCGCGTCTAAGCGTATTCCCCAGTTCTGATGGAGAAGCAATGAGGCCATACGTGATTTGATAACCGATCTCCATTCCCGCCTCTGAAAGTACGTAATCTTGCCAACTGGTTCCAAAGCCATTATCCAGATTGACTGCACTTTGTACAACTTCATGAACTAAGTTAGCCCATTGCGACATTACTACCGTATTGAAGTCATTTATTAGCGGATTACCCGGTGTTGCTGTTTGAGCGATATAACCCCAAACATGGTATGGCTGATTGTGACGATCTTGAAAATCTTCGTGAAATCCTGTATCAAGAAAGTAGGCAGTGTTGCCAGAGCAGTCCCGAGGCTCTCGTCCAATACCGCCACAACCGCCAGCCATAATAGCGCTAAGCAACGCAAGAGTTCCGGTTTTCTCTGTCCCAATGAATATTTCTCCCATATTGGACAAATACCGACTCCAATCATGGTATGACTCAGAAGTAACATCTGAAATAATCGCCATTGCCTCTAAATCATCCACTCCTCCCATTTCCTCCGTTATACTTTGTGCCATCTGCTGCACAGTCACGGACCGACCAATGATGTAGTTTTGCGTCACCGGATGCATCAAAACGGAACAATTCGAGTCCACACAGTATGCATGCCCCGTGGGGTCGGTGTATTTGATTGGATTATTCTGGGTATAGCTGTACCTGTTCAAACTGCCAGGATTCCCCGGCTCCGGCACAATCGTATCCGCCTGGATGAAGCGGCCGAGCACGGGGTCGTACCATCGGCTGTTGTACCAGTACATGCCCATGTCGTTCTGCCTGCGCTGACCGGTGTAGCACCAAATCTGTCCGCGTGTGCTACCAATGGGTGGCGTGCTGCTTCGCCATTGGTAGCACACGCTGATCCTTTGACTTACATTCTGCGAATGTCGCTCAAGGCAGACTCCTGGCTGGTGCAGGTCTTTGGCGGTCGTCACGATAATGTCGATGACAATTGCGCTGGAAGAGCCGAGGTGGTCGTGAAGCATGAAGTGCAGACCGCATTCGTAGCGGCCGAATAGAGCTAAACATGACTACTGCGACTTTGGCTGACCATCTGTAACGATTGCTGACCAATCACCTGGCCAAGGACGCAGCGATTCAAGTATGTTTTTGCTTGCCGCTGGACTATTGTATAGAAAAGGCAAAACATCCTCAACTGATTCTCTTGGAGCGAAAAAGCTCATGCCACTTAACCCAGTTTGTTCATCGATCGACGGAGGACAGTTAGCTCGACAGAGTAAATACGCGCTCGCTTGGATGCCCAATATTGGATACCATAACTCTAGACTTAATGATCTGGCTTCGATTTCCTGTTGGTAAAGAGTATCGTAGAAAGACGGTGAACCGAAACAATTGATGAAGCTTCTACCGGTTGGATAAGGCTCTTCCCAGTAGATATCTATCCGAACAAGGCGATCTTCGTAGAAATTAGCGGCGTATTTTTTCCCGTCCTTTTGCCAGAAGTTAGTTCGGGAGCCTGCTGGATAAGCATTTTTGTACTCAATTTTGTCAATCCCATAATTTCCCCTGAGCCAATTTTCGAATTCCTCCATCGTCATTGCTCCAAAAGACAGTGTCTGCAGGTGTGGTTCCTGCAACCAGTCGCATGTTCGATCAATACTTCTGGGCGGCATTGTCGAAGGGGCGCATGCTGTTAGCGCACCAACTAACACCAGAATAGTAAGAAAGGAAGCGTTAGGCGGGCATCTAGTGAAAGTGCGATAACCCATCATCTTCCCCCTATCCAACGATCAATCAAGTTGGTTTGCAATGCGCTAATAGCTTGACGTGTTCTTGTTGATTCGTCTCCTTTGTAGGCCGTACCATAAACCCAGTCAGCGACAGCCTCAGCCCAATATTCTGCCCGTCCGCTTTGCCCATAAGCGGTTATTGTATCCATTTTGGGGAATCCAAAAGATAGGGAAAACCATGTGTCCTTTGCACCTCTTGCGGCATGCGAGGGAACTACACTGTTGAAATCGATGATATGAGCGATTTCGTGTACGACGGTCCCTTTGATGAAGCTTTCCTCTGCTGCAAATAGACTGTCATAAAACCAAATCGTGCTAAACAATGTGCAAGCCGAATGTGCAACAGAACAAGGCCCTGCTCCATTCCCCGAACGGATAAAGCGATTTCCGCCGCCTATTAACTGAGCAAGGCGTGCTGCCGATCCAATCTTGCGATAGAAATCGACCATTGCTTGTCCAACCAGTGTTTGCTGCGAAAGCGTCCATGAACCAGATAGCTCAATTTCAAACTCTGTAAAAAACTCCTGGGCAATACCCTCGTCATAGAATTCTATGGATGCTGTAAGCGTTGACCAATGATTTGTCCCTGCGTCCCACGTGTAGCCATGCGCCCGGTACCAACGATTCTTCCAGCACCATTCCGTTGAGCAGGGTGCGTTGTTTGGGTCTGGATCACCGGGATACTGCGGCGCATGACCTGAAGGATCCTGGAAAACGATCGGATTATTCCGGGCATAGCTATACCGATTCAAACTACCCGGATTCCCCGGCTGGGGCACAATCGTGTCCGCCTGGATGAAGCGGCCTAACACCGGGGTTCCTTCACTGCGTTCAGGACAGGCTTCATACCGGGCGCCGTAGAAGTACAGCCCGATGCTGGCATCTTCCCGCTGGCCGGTGTAGCGGAAGCTGGTCGGCGTGTTGCCGCTGCTGTAGCGCGTCTCGCCCCACGGCTTGTACAGCAGCTTGCCTGTCTCGGCGCCGTTGCCATCGGCCACCATTGCCGTGCTGCCAAGGCCTGTCCTGAGCGAAGCCGAAGGATGGTCGCTCAGCAGGAAGAAGACCGTCTCCGGCTCCCACATCGCCACCCTTCGGCCTGACTCAGGGCAGGCCCGCACCCCGCCCGCCGCGTAATACTTCTTGAAGCGAGAGACCTCGATCTCGTCGTAGCTCACCACCGAGTTGTCCGTCCGCAGGGCCAGGTAACTCCCGCTCGTCGTCTGGGATCGCAGATGAGCAAAAGCTGGCTTGGATTCGACGCTGCGCCGGCAACATTTCATCGACATTGGTCAGGGACTCGTGATTCTGGTCAGTGCACTTGGCCTTCGACCTTAGCTCGTGGCCCGGTTTCCGGGGTCAATTATTGAGAAGCTGGTTTTACGAACTCAAGGTCTTCCCAATTGCCGGGCCATGGTTTCAGTCGCTGCAAAGCAATTTCCCCTACATCTGCTGCATCATAATGGAGAAAAGAAATCATTGCCGCAATCGAACCAGGAGGCGTGAGAGCTAATTCGTCTACTAGAGTATTCTCGGTAATTCGGGGTTTCTTTCGCTCGTTGAGGTCGCTGGATCTCGCCATTAAACCCTGGGTGGGGAAGTACATCTCAAAGTTGAGCGCCTGATTCTCACCCCAGGGCCCATAGCCAGCGACATACCATTCTGGGTCGCCCACACAATCAATCAGATCATGAGCTGAAGGTTGTGCGGCATCGAATGTCACTGTCGCAATCCTCCACTGGCCATCTTCACTATACAGCCTATAGCTCGAGTTGTCACTTTGCCATCGCCACTCCATGTACCTATCGCCTTGCTCCAGCCGTACTTCCTCTGGTGCAATACCGAACAGTTGTGAAATGTTGTTTCCATTGACATCGTCAGTGATAGCATGTTTCTCAATAAGTATTCTCATGGTTTGGACACCAAGTTCATCACAGCTTCTGGCTCGGTTAGTTGTTCGGCAAGATGCCAGTATCAGCGATATCAGAATCACCATCACAGATGTAGTATAGGTTCGCATTATCTGACTCCATTCAATAGATCGCCGATTCGATCCATCTGGACTTGTAAGGCTGCTCCCTTAATCCGAAATCCTCCAAAACCTTCAGCAATGAGTGCTTTCTCGTATTCACCCCCGTACACAAATACTGTCACTGCTTCCGCCCAGCGTTCCCAACGATTAACACACGATGAGCCGCCGCAAGCAGCATAATCCGTTATTGGCGCACCATGCCAGCGACCGGAAAAACCCTTATGCCAGTCGATGACATGCGCCAGTTCGTGCACGACTTGTGTCCCAACCCATAAAGAACTGTGCTGATCCAACCAGTCCGCAGGCACCCAGACCTTGTTATGCAAGGTGGGCGGCGCACAAGGAACGGCGCCGCCCCGACAGATGACAGGGCTGCCAGGCTGCAAGATCATGCGAGTGACCCCGCCCAATAACTCGCGCAACTGGGCGATGCCGCCTTGCAAGGCTTGACCGAATCGGGCGATGCCTGATCCCACTTTGGCCTTACGGTCAAAGGTCCAGACGGCATTGGTGGCTTCCAGAGTGATGCCGGCTTCGGCGAAGAGTTCATCAAGGATGCCCTCGTCGGCAAAAACCGCCTCTCCTTTCTGTGTCCAGCCATTGCCACTATCGAACCAGCCATGAGCATTGTACCAGCGGTTCTTCCACTTCCATTCGTTTTGCCAACAGGCCATGTCGCCGGCCGCACACTCGGCATGTCCGCTCGGGTCGGCGTATTTGATGGGGTTGTTCAGAACATAGCTGTACCTGTTCAAACTGCCAGGATTCCCCGGCTCCGGCACAACGGTATCCGCCGCCAGGAAGCGGCCAATAGTCGGATCATACCAGCGGGCGTTGTAGAAATACAGACCTGTGTTCTGTACAAAACGCTGGCCTGTGTAGCGATAGGGTGTGTTCAGCGTGCCGGTGGTGTAACGGATCAGGCCGTAGGGCCGATAGCGTAGTTCGGCTGACAACACGCCACTCGCGT
>JAIBAP010000109.1 GCA_019695115.1 Caldilineales bacterium
GTGGTGGTGTCGGCCTCCAGACAAAACGCATGCTCGTAGGGGCGGGGTCCCCCCGCCCCCATTCCTCCCCCCGCCCCCATTCCTCCCCCCACCCCCATTCCTCCCCCCACCCCCATTCCTCCCCCCGCCCCCATTCCTCCCCCCGCCCCCATTCCTCCTCCCGTCCCCCTGCCCGGCAACGACCAGGCATGATAGACGTTGAGCTTGTCAATCTCGGGGGCCTGGTTTCCAGCTACGATCTTGACGAAGCTGACGGTGCCGTGCGTGCATTCGGCCTGGCCGGGATGATGGCAGCCATGCCCAAAGAGCGCCGCCTGTTGGTCGCCCACCATGGCTGTAACCGGGATTTCGACGCCATCGAGCCGGAGGACACCGAAGGGATGAAGCGTGGGAACAGGAGCAGGCAAACCGGCGGGGGTGAGGCCGAGCTGGTCGATCCACTCGGCCCAATATTCGCCGCTACGGAAATCCCACAGCCCGGTCTTCTGCACCAGCGAGTAGTCATGGACATGGGCCGTGGCCTGGCCGAGCGCCGCCAACAGCCACCCCGCCGACATGCCGATGCGGGCGCGGCCACTCTCCACCGCCCGCCGCCATTCCGGCTGGTTTCTGGCTCGCCAGGCCAGGTGCAGGGCCGCGCACCAGGGGCCGGGGAAATAGCCCAGCCGGTGTCGCCATTCCCCGGCCAGCGGCCAGCGTTCCATTTCGGCCACAAGCGGGGCGGTGCGCAGGTCCTGCCAGGTGATGGCGTCGACGATCGGCCGGCCGGTCTCGGCGTCCCAGCTGAAATCGGTGTCGCGCTGCGAGGCGATGCCGATGGCCGTGATCTCGTGCGCTCTGACCCCGGCCTGATGCAGGGCCAGAGCGATCGCCTGGCGGGCGCCATCGGCCACAGCGACGGGATCCTGTTCGGTCCAATCGGGTCGAGGGTGCAGCCGGGTGAGAGGGATGTAGCCCAGGCCCAGCCGCTTGCCTGCTTCGTCCATCAAATAGGCTTTGGTGCCGCTCGTGCCCTGGTCAAGCCCCAAAAGTAGCGTCATGGTCAGTAACGGAAGGCCCTGGTAGATAAGTAGGCAGGTAGATAAGTAGACAAGTAGGCGGTTCAAGGGCCACAAATCTGTTCAGGTGCGAGGCGTTTTGAGCGACTTCACCTTCTGCGTCTTTTCACAGTTCTTTGCTCATTTTCCGGCTAAGGGTTCGGTAGCCGAGGCTTTCGTAAAAAGAAAGCGCTGTCTGGTTGAATTCATAAACATTCAACTCGATGGCGGTGACGCCTTCGGCGATTGCCCAGTCCTGCACACTGTTCATCAGTGTTCTACCAATGCCGCGATGCTGGAACTCCGATTTCACCATGATGCTATCGACCACGGCGTAACGCCGGGGGACGAAAAGAGGCAAATCTGGGGCCACTCGGAGCAGTGAGTGCGCAAAACCAACAACTTCCTCGCCTACCGCCGCCACGAACAAGGCGATCATCTCATCATCGATCAAGGCCAGGAAGTAATCGCGTTCGAGCGCCGCGCCGGCTGGCTTTTGGAACAGGTGAGGGAGATGGTCGCGATGCAGAGCATCGATCTCGGCGAACAGATCGCACAAGCGGTCATAATCGGCAGCTGTGGCCCTACGAACATTGACTTCCATTCTTCACTCCGCACCTGGGGGTGCTGACTCCGCTGGGGCCGCACCTGGGGGTGCTGACTCCGCCTCGACTTGTCTACCAGTCTACCAGTCTACCTGTCTACCTGTCTACTCCTTCAACCAACGCGCTCAAATCGTCGATGATGTAGGTTGGGCGGATGGGCGAGGCGGCGGCAGCGGCGGCGCTGGTGGCCCCGGTCAGTGTCAGGGCCGCGGCCATGCCGGCGTCGAGGCCCATCTGCACATCGGTTTCCAGGCGGTCGCCGGTCATCAGACAGCGTTCGGGAGGGAGATGGAGGAGGACCAGGATGGCCGCAGCCATGTACGCCGAGGGTTTGCCGACGATGGCCTCGACGCGGGTGTTGGTGCAGGTTTCGATGGCGGCGATAACGGCGGCGGCGTCGGGCTGGCCGCCGGTGGGGGTGGCGGGGGTGGTGGGGACGGGGCAGTAGCGATCGCCGTTGGTGGCGAAGAAGTGTGCGCCCTGTCGGATGGCGTCGAAGGCGATTTGCAGTTTCCAGTAGGCGAAGGTGCGGTCGAAGCTGGCGATGACGGCGTCGATCTGCCCTGGCTGGACGGTTTCACCGTCTGCCGCCTGGCTGATCCCGAATCCGGCCGCGCGCAGTTCCTGGTGCAGCGGTTCCTCGCCCACGACGAAGAGCCGTGCGCCCGGCATCCGCCGCCGGAGGAAGTCGGCCATCACCACCGATGAATTGATGATGTCGGCGGGCGGGGTGGGGAGGCCAAGCCGGGTGAGCTTGGCGGCGTAGTCGAAACGGCTGTGGGTGGGGTTGTTGGAAAGGAAGACGACGCGCTTGCCAAGTTGGCGCAGCCTGGTCAGGGTCGCGAAGGCGCCGGGGAGCAGGGTGTCGCCCAGGTAGATGGTGCCGTCGAGGTCGAAGATGTAGCCGTCGTAGAGCGGGATGCCGGGCCTAGTCCGGCCGGCAGGGTGTGCGGTGCTCATGCCAGCGGGACGATGTGGACGCTGCGCGGGGCGACGGTGACGGAGCGGTGGGCATGGGCGCCTGGTTCCATCTGCACGACCCGCTCGGCGTCGTCGAAGTTGAGGAGCATCAGGTAGGGGCCGCGCTGACACGCCATCACGCCGCCGGGCAGTGATGCGACCGGCGAGCGCAGGCCGATCTCGGCCGACAGATGGGCGAGGAGGGCTTTGGCCTGCTCGACAGCGGGGTAGAAACCCAGGTAGAGACAGCGCCCGCGGCCAACGGTGTTGGCTGTCAGGGCCGGCATATCGGCGAAGGGGCCGCCGGCGAAGCGGACGATGGCTGCGCCCGCCCCGCCCTCGTCTGGTTTCAGCGCCTCGGCCCAGAAACCGGCGCCGCCGCTCAGTCCGGGCAGCGAGGAAGCGAGGGGATAGCTGACGCCGTCGGGCAGCGAGTGCCAGGCGGTGACGGTGGCCCCGGCCAGGGTGCGGAAGACGCCGGGGAGGGGGACGTCGGTGGCGGTGTTGGCGGGCGTCTTGAAGCCGGACCGCACACCCAAGAGCAGGAGGCCGCCGCCCTGGACGAAGTCCGTCAACGCCGCCACCTGGGCCGGGGTGGCGAAGATCTGGGTTGGGGCCGCGACCAGGCGGTAGGGAGTCAGGTCGGCGTCGGGTGGGACGATGTCCACCGCCAGGCCCAGCTGCCGGGCGGCGCGGTAGAAGGTGAAGAGATGGCGCAGGTAGCCGAAATCGCGGCGATGGGGCTGGCTTTGCACGGCCCAGAGGTTGTCGTAGTCGAGCAGCAGGGCGATTGGGGCCGGCTCCAGCGGGCTGGCGGCGATGGTGGCCATCAGATCGCGCTCGCCGGCCATGCTCAGGATGTCGCCATAGCCGACATCAGGTGAGGCGTCGTGTTTGAGCAGGCCGGAATGGTGGATTTCGTGGCCGTAGAGACAGGCGCGCCAACGGAAGTAGACCACCGCCTCGGCGCCGCTGGCAAGGGCGTGCCAGGTCCACAACCGCACGGCGCCCGGCCGCACACCGGGATTCACCGCCCCCCAGTTGATGTGCCCGGCCTGCTGCTCCATCACCCAGAACGGGGCCTGTTTCAGCCCCCGGGTGAGGTCGTGGCAGAAGCCGGTGACGTAGGGGTCGCCCACATCGTGGGCAAAGACGGGGCGAGCTTCATCGCTGCGGTAGAGCGCCGGCGCATTACGCTCGGCATAGCCGGTGGGGTACGAGTCCCAGGTGACGAAATCGAGCGGCCGGGCCAGGGCGTGGTAGTCGAGGTCGGGGTAAGTCCCCATGAAGTTGGTGGTGATGAACTGGCCGCTGGTGTGTTCGTGCAAGAGGTCGATCTGAAGCTGTTGGTAGGCGACATAGGAAGCGGACGAGAAGCGCCAGTAGTCCAGAACCTGACTGGGGTTGGGTTCGGCGACGGTCAGGATAGGCGGCTCGATCTGCTCCCAGTCGTCGTAGACCTGGCTCCAAAAAACCGTCCCCCAGGCGCGGTTGAGGGGATCGAGGGCGCCGTAGCGACTGCGCAGCCAGCGGCGGAAGGCGGCGGCGCAGTGCGGGCAGTAGCAGCGGGCGGTGTCGTGGCAACCGAATTCGTTGTCGATCTGCCAGCCGATGACGGCGGGATGGCGACCATAGCGGGCCGCCATGGCGGCGACGATGCGACGGCTGTGAGCCTGGAAGTCGGGGCTGTTGGGGCAGTAGTGGCGGCGGGAGCCGAATCGCCGCCGGCGCCCCTGGCTATCCACAGGCAGGATGTCGGGGTGGGCCGCGCACAGCCAGGCGGGCGGGGCGGCGGTGGGTGTGCCGAGGATGAGGCGCAGGCCCTCTGCCGCCAGGGTGTCGATAGCCCGATCGAGCCAGTCCCAGTCGAAACGCCCTTCGGCCGGCTCCATTTGCTGCCAGGCGAATTCGCCGATGCGCACGTAGTCCAGCCCGGCAGCGGCCATCAGGCGAGCGTCCTGCGACCAGCGTTCGGGCGGCCAGTGTTCAGGATAGTAGCAGACGCCGAGTTTCATGGCTTGCCTATTTGTTCGAGCCTAGCGTCAGGCCCTGGATGAAGTAGCGCTGGAGGAAAATGAAGATGAGCAGGGTGGGGAGGGTGGCCAGGAGAGCGCCGGCGGTGATCACTGGCCAGTCGGTGTTGTATTGCCCGCGCAGGGTGGCCAGCCCGGCCGTCACCGGGCGCAGGGCGTCGGAGCGCAGGAGGATGATTGCCCACAGATAGTCGTTGAAGACCCAGGTGAACTCAAGCGTGGCCAGGGCGGCCAGGGCCGGCAGGGTGAGCGGCAACACCATCTGCCAGTAGATGCGCAACTCGCTACACCCATCCACCTCGGCTGCGTCCATGATCTCGTGCGGCACCGTGCGCATGAAATTGCGCAGGACGAAGGTGCAGAAGCCGATCTGGAAGGCGGTATGGATGAGGATGAGGGAGCCGTAGGTGTCGTACAGCCCCAATTTGTTGGTGAGCCTGAAGACCGGCAGCATCAGGATCTGGAAGGGGAGCATGGTGCCGGCCACGAACAGGAAGTAGATCCAAAGGTTGGCCCGGAAGCGGAAGCGGGCGAGGGCGTAGGCGGCCAGCGAGGAGAGGAAGAGCATCCCCAAGAGCGAGGGCAGGGTGATGATGAAGCTGTTGAGCAAGTATTTGGAGACGCGCGCCGCCGTCCAGGCGCGTGTGAAGTTGTCTGTCGTCCATACCCGCGGCAGGGTCCAGAAGCCGTTGCTGGCGATGTCATCCATGGTGCGCAAGGACGTAATCAGGGCGGCGAAGATGGGCAGCAGCCAGAGTATGGTCAGGGCGGTGAGGAAGATGTAGAGAAAGATCTGCTGCGTGCGGCGGCGCTGCTGGGTGAGGGTGAGGCCGCCGGGACGGGGTTGGGCTTGGGCCAGGGTAGTCATGACGTCCTCCTAATATTCCATTTCTTCTTTGACGACGCGCGAAAGATAGAAGCCGATGAAGACAAGACTGATGAGAAAGAGGATGACGGCGATGGCGGCGCCGTAGCCCATGCGATAGTTGTTGAAGGCCTCGATGTACATGAAGTTCGCCAACACTTGCGTGCTCTGGCCGCCGCGGGTCATGATTGCCACCAGATCGAAGGCGCGTAGCGAGTCGATGATGGAGATGACGATGATGATGGTCGTCACCGGCGCCAGGAGCGGAAAGACGACGAAACGGAAGAGATTCCAGCGGCTGGCCCCATCCACCAGGGCGGCATCGAGCAGGGTCGGGTCCAGGTTCTTGAGTCCGGCCAGATAGAGCACCATGACATAGCCCACCTGCCGCCACACGGCCGACATGATCACGCACCAGATGGCCAGAGAGCGGTCGCCCAGCCAGCCTGGCAGGTTTTCGACGCCGATGTTCGCCAGAAACTGGTTGATCAATCCCAGTCGAGGATTGTAGACCCAGGCCCAGATCAGGCCGATGACCGGCAGCGACAGCACCAGCGGAGCGTAGAAGCTGACTTTGTACCAACGCCCCCCGCGCATTTCGGTGTTGAAGATAAGCGCCATCGCCAGCCCCGCCGTGGTCGGCACGGTGATGAAGACGATCAGCCAGCGGAGGTTGTTGAGCAGTGACTCGGTGAAGTTCCGGTCTTTGCTGAAGAGATAGATGTAGTTGCGCAGCCCCACCCAAACAGGAGCAGAGATGCTGTCCCAGTTGGTCAGGCTAAGATAGATGGTGTAGAGGGTGGGGGCGATGATCCAGATGAAATAGAGGATGAGGGGCGGGGCCAGGAAGACGACCGGCCAGGCCCACTGCGGGAGGGATCGCCCTCGTCGTCCTGGCTTGCGCTGCAAGAGGACGCGCACCGATGGATGGGCGAGCGGGAACTGCAGCGCCAGGCCCAGGCAGGCCAACAACGCCAGCCAATAGCCCAGCCCGGGCCGCAGGCTAGCGTCGCCACGAACCGGCAATCCCCGCGTGGTGACGAAATAGACCAGCCCGACGATGCCGACCGCCAGCATCCCCCACGAGGAAATGCGGTCATGTTCGGGCTTGAGCGCGCCCAACAGACCGAGGACGACGGCAAAGAATGTGAGCACGGGCAGCAAACCCAGCCAGGGTGAAGGCAGGGCGTCCGCCGCGCCGTAGAGGTTGTCGGAAACGATGCGAGCGGCGTTGAGGGTGGTGTTGCCCTGCACCCAGGCCAGGAAAATCACTGCCACCATGAGGAGCACGGCGCAGCCGAGGCCGAGCAGGGTGGAGGCGGTAAACTCCCAGCCTTCGGGCTGGTTGCGAGATGAGGGGTGAAAACCGGCTTGAGCTGCCATCACGGGCCTCCTGTGCAAGAAAGTTCGAGACCCCGGCCGGCGGCGCCGGCCCGGGGTCTCGAGTGAGAGTCGCTGCGCTTATTCGGCTTCTTCGGCCAGGATGCGCTGGCGTTCGGCCTCCAGATCGGCCAGGATCTTGTCAATGCTGCTGGGGTCGTCCCAGAAGCGCATGAAGCCATCCATGCCGGCCTCGGCCATGGGCGGAGTGGTGTCCCGGTCGTAGAACTGGGCGATGAAGTCGGCGCTTTGGATCAACTTGATGCCTTTCTGGGTGGCGGCGCTGACCTTCGAGATGTCGACATCGGTGCGTGTGGGCAGGCGTCCGAGTTCATCCAGGGCGCGCTGCTGGACTGCCTTCGAACCGAAATTGGCCAGGAACGCCTCGCCGCCTTCGGGGTTGCGGGCGTTCGCCGACATGAAGTAACCATCGGTCGGGGCGTCTTCGCCCACCGGGAGGGCAGGATCGATGATGGGGAAGCGGAAGAAATCGAGGTCGTTCTCAGCTTCATCAGGATACGAGTCGGTGATGAAGCCGCCCATCAGGTACATGGCGGCGTCGCCCTGCACCATGGGGTCGATGGCTTCCTGCCAGTCGAAGGCGGCCGGGTCATCGATGAAGCATTTGGCATCGATCAATTTGGCCCAGTTGGCGAAGGTCTTCTTCACACCCTCATCGGTGTAGGGCACCTTGAGGTCGGTGAGGTCGATGTGGTACTGCGGCCCGTTCGTGCGCATGTTCAGGTAATCGAACCAGGCCGCGGCCGGCCACTTGAAGCGGGCGCCGATGGTGATGGGCGTGATGCCGGCGGCATTCAGCTTGGTGCAGGCATCGAGCAGTTCATCGAAGGTTTCCGGCTCTTTGGCGATCCCGGCCTTCTCGAACAGCGACGGGCGGTAGTAGATGGCCCACCAGTAGTACGAGGTCGGCAGGAAGTACTGCTTGTCATCGGTGGTAGCCAGGGCCTTGAAGCCAGGGGCGAAGACGTCATCGAAGCCGTTGTCGGCCCACATCTGCGAGATGTCGCGGATCAGGCCTTTGTTGACGAAGAAGCGGGTACGGTTGCCGGCGAACCAGGTCAGAACATCGGGCGCAGGGTCGGCGGTGAGATAGGCGCGGATGGCCTGTTTGAAGTCTTCGTGCGCAATGATGGATTGTTCCACCGGCATGTCGGGATGATCGGTGTTCCACTGCTTGACGATGGCTTCGTCGAAGGCGCGGGGCTTCGGGTCGCCGTTGTTCGAATTGTACAGCACCGACTTCGCGGCAACCGGCTTCTCGACAACGACCTCTTTGGTGACTTCGACCTGGACTTCTTTCGGCACCTCGACCGTGACCTGAACCTCTTTCACGACCTCTTTGGTCACCTCGACCGTCTGGACAATGGGCGTGGAAGGGGCGGCGCATGCGGACATGACGGCGACTGCGAGCACAAGCATGGCGGCCAGCAGCCAGAAGAATTTGCGGTTCATGGGAAACTCCTCCTTGCGGAAAGGTGAACGGATGTGAAAACCGAACGGATGGTGTGGAGAGAAAATCGTTGACCGTGGCGGGAGGTCACCTCCTGAGAAGAACGAGTGCTAAACTGATTTGGGTCTAGCTGGAAGCACGCACAACCAATTGGGCAGGGATGAGCAGGTGCTGTACCGGGGCCGCAGGCTGATCGACGGCCTCGAGCAGCAGCCGGGCGGCCTGCTGGCCAATGGCCGGGAGATCCTGGCGCATGGTGGTCAGCGGTGGATCGAAGTAAGAGGCCAAGGGCATGTCATCGACGCCGATCACCGCCAGGTCTTCGGGGATACGCAGGCCTAGATCGCGCCCAGCCCGGATCACACCAACGGCCATGCGGTCATTCTGCGCAAAGACGGCCGTGGGACGCTCCCCTTGGCCCGCCATTCTCATGCAGGCGACGTAGCCCGACGAGGCTGACCAGTCGCCTTCGCATCTCCACTCCGGGTTGATCGGCGCCCCCGCCTCGTGCAGAGCCATCTCGTACCCGCGAATGCGATCCTGGGTACAGTCTTCCGCCCCTGGCCCGGTGATCATGGCGATATGGCGGTGGCCGCGCGCCAGCAGGTGCTGTGTGGCAATCTTCCCGACCTCGACATCATCGAGCGCCACCGATGAAACAGCGATGGCACGCGGGCGGGCGCCGACGAAGACCGTCGGCACACCCGCCGGCACGAAGGCAAAGCGGTCGTCGGCATAGGGATTGATTACCATCAGGCCGTCGGCCCTGGCGCTGCCGATCAACTGCGACACCAGATCGGCGAATTCCTCCGCATCCTGGGCCGAGGCCGAGAATAACGAATAGCCCTGCGACCTGGCTTCGGTCTGCGCCCCCTCGATGATGCAGGCGAATGTGTAGTCGGTCAGGTTGGGCGAAAGGCAGATAAAGGTGCGGGTGGCGCCGGTGGCCATTGAGCGGGCAATGGCATTGGGGCGAAAACCCAGGCTGCGGATCGCCGTCTGCACCTTCTCGCGCGTCTCTGGCGTCACCCTCGCCTCGCCATTGATGACGCGCGAAACCGTCTGGTGAGAGACCCCAGCCAGGGAAGCAACATCTCGAATGGTCGGGCGGGAATGGGCCACCAACACACCTCAAGCTGAGCGGGAAACACGAGACAGTGACAGCACTGCCAGGCACGGGTGGACGATAACCAACACTGGGACTAACACATCTATGTGACCGGTCACGTGAACGGTCACATCATAGATCGAGACGGCGATGCTGTCAAATTTGGCAAAGGCCCCTATCATGGATGCAGACGGGCGCTCCAATTTGATCAACGGCTTTCTTCGGGCTATAATGATCTCCATTCAAACGTGACTCGAATCTGTTCGCAAGCCCAGCGCCATCCTACCTTTGGGGATGACAGGTATCGACGGGGCAGGTTCCGGTCACGGACTGCAAGCCGAGGCGCCTGACCTCGTAAAAACGGGTAAAACACAAGTGCCAAGAACACTGGCAACGCCTTCAACTTCGGTTTCGCCCGCAGCAACGCAGTTGCGATTGCTGCCTAAGCGACCTTAGCTACGGCAACCTGACCACGCAGGTGGTCACGGTCTGAGAGATGGATCCTGACAGCGTCTCGCAGTCACCGTCATAAACTGTAAGGTGCGGCTCCACCGACGCCGATACGTGGGGCTTAAGGTTCTCGGCTAGCCCGCAGTTTGGATCTGGTCCCTATCGTCCGGCGGGCGAAAGCCAACGGTAGTGACTAAGCTTGTAGACGTTCGTGGGCGGCTGTTTCGGACCGGGGTTCGATTCCCCGCATCTCCACCTCAAGAGCCTCTTTGCCGTTCGGCGGGAGGCTCTTGCTTCGTAACTCACAAATTGTAATCTGGAGGAGACTCGATATGGACTTGACATTGGCCGGACGTGTAGCGGCAGTGGCAGCCGCCAGCAAGGGGCTGGGCAAGGCGGTGGCCCAGGAACTCGCCGCCGAGGGAGCGCAGGTGGCCATCTGCAGCCGGAGTCTGGAGCGCGCAGCCGTGGCTGCCCACGAAATCCAGGCTGCCACGGGCGCGAAGGTGCTGCCGGTGGCGTGCGATGTGAGCACGAAGGCCGGCTGTGAGTTCTTTATCGACCGCACCGCCCAGCATTTCGGCCAGCTCGACATCCTGGTGACCAATGCCGGCGGGCCGCCTTCTGGCCCGGCCGACTCTTTCAGCGATGAGCAGTGGCAGCAGGCCATCGACATGAACTTGCTCTCCACTATTCGCATGGTCTACGCCGCCCTCCCGCACCTGCGGCGCTCGTCTCAGGGCCGGGTGATCGCCATCACCTCGATGTCGGCCAAACAGCCGCTAGAGAACCTGGTGCTCTCGAACACCACTCGCGCCGGGGTGCTGGGCTTCATGAAGTCGCTGGCCAACGAGTTGGGGCCGACGGGCATCACTTTCAACGCCATCCTCCCCGGCTGGACGCGCACCGAGCGGGTGGAAGTGCTGCTCAACAGTCTGGCGCAGACGCGACAATCCACTCGCGACGCCGAGGCAGCGCGGATCAACGCCACCATCCCCGCCCGGCGCATGGGTGAGGTGGAGGAGTTTGCGGCCACGGTTGCTTTTCTGGCCTCTGGCCGCGCTGGGTTTATCAACGGCGTGGCTTTGCAGGTGGATGGTGGTCGTGTTCAGAGTTTGTATTGAGTATGGGGGATTTCATAGGCTAT
Organism: Caldilineales bacterium; assembly: GCA_019695115.1. Classification (GTDB taxonomy): domain Bacteria; phylum Chloroflexota; class Anaerolineae; order J102; family J102; genus SSF26. Next base: position 11,057 of record JAIBAP010000109.1, read on the forward strand.
GACTATACGAAACGCCGTGCATTCACTTGAAAATGACCTCACAATGGTGCGCTCGTTGGTGCGCGAGGCGGGCGACATCGTGCGGGTCTACCACGACCGGCAAGACGAGATCGACTGGAAGGGCACGGATGCGGGGGGAAGGCGCACCGACCCCGTCACCGCCGCCGACCATGCCGTCAACGCCTTCCTGGTCGAGCATCTGCGCGCCGCCTTCCCCGAGGATGGCATCCTGGCCGAGGAGTCGAAGGACAATGAGGAGCGGTTGGGCAAGCGCCGCGTCTGGTGCATCGACCCGCTCGATGGCACCAAGGAGTTCATCGCCCGCAACGGCGAGTTCAGTATCATGGTCGGGCTGGCGGTCGATGGCGTGGCCGCGCTGGGCGTCGTCTACCAGCCGGTGCAAGATTTTATGTACAGCGGCCTCCGCGAGGTTGGAGCCTGGATGGATGAGACGCCCCTGCATGTCAGCCCGATCGAAACGCCCGCCGAAATGCGGCTGGTGGTAAGCCGTTCGCACCGCAACCCGATCACGGATGCGATCAAGGCCACGCTGGGGGTGACGCAGGAGCGGATCTCGGGCTCCGTGGGGCTGAAGTGTGGCCTCATCGCCCGCGGCGAGGCCGACCTCTATCTGCACCCCGCCCCCGGCACCAAAGAATGGGACACCTGCGCCCCCGAGGCGATCCTGACCGGGGCCGGCGGCAAGATGACCGATTGCTGGGGCCGGCCGCTCGTCTACAACCAGCGCGATGTCGCTCGCCACGGCGGCATCGTGGCCTCGAACGGCCGCGCCCATCACCGCATCATCAGCCTGATGATCCCGAGGCTGGCCGAGGCGGGGATCGAGGCGGAGGTGGGGTGGTAGGGGGTACGTGTTGCGTGTTGCGTGTTGCGTGGGGAAGGTGCGCCATTCTACGCAACACGCAACACGTAATACCAGGCGCATCAACCATCCAAGAAGCGAGGTAAGCCATGCATTTCCCACATATACGCCAATTCCACCCCATCGAGAGTCATGTTCCTATTGCCACCGCGCCTGCAGAGCCGCGTCCGCTGCTGTTGCGCAATCTGACCGAACAAAGCGCCGAATTCAGGCATCTGCTAACGCATTTTCTGTTACCGGTCGAGTTGCTGGTCGAGCATGGCATCGACCCGATCACCTGGAAGAACAAGGATGGCGAGGTGATGGTGCATGTGGCGCACGAGGGTGATGTCTATGGCTTGCGCTTGCTGAATGACATCGACCGCCGCGACCCGCTGATCGAGGTGGAGATGGCGGACACGGTGTTCGGGCGCATCGAGGTGACCTGGATCGGCGTCAACGACCCGAATGCCCCCCGCTTCGACATCGATCATACGCCCGACGGTCACAACACCCTGCGCGGCACGGCCGCCCGCAACCTGCAGACCGAGGCGGCGGCGCTGGTGGCCGGTTTGTCGCCCGGCCAGGTGCGCGCCGGCTTGCGCATCTTGCCGCAGTTGCTGGCCGACGTCGAGCAGTTCATGGCGGCCATGCACCAATACGAGTACGAGGTCGAGCCGCTGTACTATCACAATGCCATCCTGTTCGAGCGCGCCGGGTTCCATTATCTGCGCGGCCGCCAGATGATGGAGCGCATCCACGAGGGCTTTGCTCCCGGCGGCGTCCTTGCCCAGCGGCTGGACAACAGCTCACCCTTCCGCCGACTCGAACTGGCCAACACCATTCGCGGCCGCTCTTGGGCCATCCACGATGGCATCCTCGACGAGACCTGGGATGGGATCAAGCTGGTCAAGCGCATCGGCGTAAAGGCGGATGTCCATACCGCGCCGGAGGTGGGGTGGTAGGGGTGTTTCGGGTTCCGGGTTCCGGGTTCTGTAGTCCGTGTTTCGTGTTCCGTGTTCCGTAGTGGCGCGTAACACGAGGCGTGTTCCCTCCCCCTCCCTGCGTCTCCCTCACCCTGCGTCTCCCTCTCCCTGCGTCTCCCTCTCCCTGCGTCTCCCTCTCCCTGCGTCTCCCTCTCCCTGCGTCTCCCCCTCCCTGCGTCTCCCCCTCCCTGCGTCTCCCTCTCCCTGCGTCTCCCCCTCCCTGCGTCTCCCCCTCCCTGCGTCTCCCCCTCCCTGCGTCTCCCCCTCCCTGCGTCTCCCCCTCCCTGCGTCTCCCCCTCCCTGCGTCTCCCCCTCCCTGCGTCTCCC
>JAIBAP010000110.1 GCA_019695115.1 Caldilineales bacterium
CTTGTATAGTCTCTCGTACGGCGGTTGGCATGGTTCTCTCCTTGCAGGAGCTTGTGGGAATGGTTTCCTGCAATCATGAACCATCCAGCCGCCTTTGTCACGTCAGCACTTAGCGGAAACTAAAGTACTACGAACCACGGAGCGACTGAAGTCGCTACTACGAACCACGGAGCGACTGAAGTCGCTACTACGAACCACGGCTATTTTCGGGTTAGTAACGAAAAGAGGTGATTGTGATGAATCCCTGGTATTCCAACACCGGCAGACTCTTGCGCCCCCTCCTCTTGTGTGCGGCCCTGCTGCCCCTTTGGCTCACGGCGCCGCGCGATGGATTGGTCCAGGCGGCCAGGGCCTTGCCGGCGCCGCCGGCCACGCCAACGGCCCGCTTCACCGTCACCGACCTGGGCGCGTCAGCGGCCGGCTGCGAGGCGTTCGCCATCAGCAACAACGGCAAAGTGGCCGGCAGGTGCGGCAGCGGCTCCTCCGCGCACGGCTTTTTCTGGGAAAACGGGGTTATGCAGAGCCTGGGCACGTTGGGCGGGAGCAGCAGCCAGGCCTACGGCGTGAATGACGCCGGGCAGGTGGTCGGAGTCTCCTTGACTAGCAGCGGCTACCAGGGCGCGTTTCTGTGGCAGAACGGCTCGATGCAAAACCTGGGCACCCTGAGCGGCAACGGCGCCGGCGCGCTGGCGATCAACAATTCGGGCCAGGTGGCGGGTTGGGCCATCACCGGCGCCGGGCAGATGCGCGCCTTTCGCTGGAGCGGTGGCATGGCCGATCTGGGCGCGCTGAGCGGCGGGAGCAGCTATGCCTATGGCATCAACGAGGCCGGCCAGGTCGTGGGCTGGGCGACAGTCGGCGCTCAGTGGCCCTACAACAACCACGCCTTCCTCTACACCGGCGGCATGCAAGACCTGGGCACGCTGGGCTGGGCGCACAGCCAGGCCATGGCGCTCAACGACAACGGCCAGATGGTCGGCAATCTGGCCAACGCCAGCCTGGACAACGCCCACGCCTTCTTGGCGCAGGGCGGCGGCATGCAAGACCTGGGGGGCAGCCTCAGCTTCGCCTATGACATCAACAACGCCGGGCTGATCGTCGGCGAATCTGGCGGACGCGCCATGCTCTGGGAGAACGGCGCGATGAAGGACCTGAACACCCTGATTCCAGCCGATTCCGGTTGGGTGCTGCTCAATGCGCGCGGGATCAATGACCGGGGGCGCATCGTGGGCAAGGGCACGTTCAACGGCCAGACGCGCCCCTTCCTGCTCAAGCCGCGGGCGTACAACTGGATCAATCCGAGCGGCGGCGACTGGCACGTGGCCACCAACTGGGACCCGCAGGGCGACCCCGGCGACGGCGACACCGTCATCTTTGGCCTGAGCGGGCAGTATGTGGTGGATGCCAGCGTCGTCGCCGCGGCCCACGGCCCGGCGGCCACCTTCCCGGTGGGGCGAGCGATCATCTCGGGCGCCAACACGGTCGAATTCATCAACCTGGCGCTGAATCTGCTGGACGATTCGGTGACAGACCCGGCGCTGACCGTCAGCGACAACGGCACGGTGAAGATCACGTCGGGCGCGGGCAACCTGATCCACGCCGTCCTCGGCGGAGAACCGCCCGCCAATCCCGCCAATCCGCCGACCGCCCGCTTGCAGGTGTTCAACGCCGGCACCGAACTCAACGGCACGGGCCGCCTGACCATCGGCGATGAAGGCGCGGGCGACCTGTTCGTGGCCAACGGCGGCCATCTGAGCAGCGCCGAGGCGCGCCTGGGCGGCCTGCTGGCCGGATCGAACGGCGCGGCGGCGGTGGGCGGCGACGGCTCGCTGTGGCAAACGGGCAACATCGCCGTGGGCTACGCCGTCAGCGGCACATTGACCGTCGAGAACGGCGGTCGCGTGGACTCGAACGACGCCTTTGTCAGCTTCGGCATCCTCAGCGAAGATTCGCAGGTCACGGTGGATGGGGCCGGGACCAGCCGCTCCTCGCTGTGGGCGCTGCTGGGCGATCTGACCATCGGCCAAACCTGGTTCGGCTCGGTCGAGGTGCTGAACGGCGGCGACCTGTACGTCAGCCACGACGTGCACATCAAGAATGGCGAGCTCAAAGTGGACGGCCGCCGGGTGAACGGCGACCCGTCAGACCTGGATGTGCTGGGCAGCGTCTTCGTCGGCGGCTCTGGCAGCGCCAACCTGCTGGCGCTGTGGAACGCGGCCAAGGGCGATATCGAGGGCAACCTGATCATCGGCAAAGACGGCCCCGGCGCGGCCATCCTGTGGGGCAGCGCGAACACGGCCAACCCAACGCAACTGGAGGTCGTGGACCCGCAGGCGGGCCTGTGCGAGATCGGGCGCGAGTTCGACGGCGGCGTCTCGCTAGACGAAGGCGGCCTGCTGCGCTGTCGCACCATCCAGCTCGGCCGGGTCGGCACCAGCGGCGCCGGCTCGCTGACGGTGGACGGCGGCATGGTGCGCGCCCTGGATGTCTTGCAGGTCGGGCAGGTGGGCGGCGGCGCCGGGCAGGTGGATATGCAGAACAACGCCCTGGTGGCGACCACCGGCACCTACATCGCTCCCAACGGCGTGGTCACGGGCACCGGGACGCTGGCCGTAGGCTTCCTGGGCCTGCAAAACGATGGCACGCTGGCCCCCGGCATCAACGTGATGCCTCCGCTGATGGCCGTCGATCATTCTCAAGCGACGAGCGCGGCGGCCACGCTGGCAGTTTCCGGCACGCTGACCTTCGGCCCCAGCGGCCGGCTGCAGATCCCCATCGCCGGCGCGACGCCCGGCCTCTACGGCAGCCTGGCGGTGACCGGCACAGTGGCGCTGGACGGCGTGCTGGCGCTGGACTTCCGCCAGGGCTACGCGCCGCAGCCAGGCGACGCCTTCACCCTGCTGGCGGCCACCGGGGCCATCACCGGCGCCTTCGATGACGTGCAGGTCAGCGGCCTGCCGCCGGGGTTCGAGTATGACCTCGATATCGCCAACGGGCAGGTGGTGATCGAAGTCAACCACAGTGCTTTCAAGATGCGTCTACCGCTGGTGTTGCGCTGAGGATGCAAGGATGATACAAAACGTCTCTTCTTTGCGCCGTGGACGTGTCTCAACGAATCCGAGTTGGAGGAGTTGGCGAGTCTCGCGAGTCAATTGTGGGACGGGTTGAGGCCCTCTTCTTGAATGCGAAAACGAGAGGAACACTGAGATGAACCAGATCCTATCTTCGATCCTGTTGATCGTTATGCTTGCATCCCCATTCGGCATGACGCCGCCCACCTTCGCGGCGCAGAGCGAGCACAGTCAGGCCGCGCCCCGGGCTGATCCACCCGTCCCATCCCGCTACACCATCACCGATCTTGGCACACTGGGGGGAGATACCAGCCAGGCTTTTGGCATCAACAAAGAAGGCCAGGTGGTGGGTCTCGCCAAGCTCCCCTCTCAGGTTTATCACGCTTTTTCCTGGGGCGACGAGACGATGTCCGACCTGGGCACGCTCGGCGGTCAGCAAAGCAGCGCCGAGGATATCAACAACGCCGGTCAAATCGTCGGCTGGTCGCATACTAGCTCCGGCGATCGCGCCTTTTTATGGCAGAACGGTTCCATGCAGTCACTTGGCACGCTTGGAGGCACAGGCAGTGCCGCCCGTGGGATCAACACCGCCGGGCAAATCGTCGGCAGCGCCAATATCGCAGGTAACGCGGCATCGCACGCTTTCCTGTGGCAGAATGGAACGATGCAAGACTTGGACACGCTGGGTGGCTTGCACAGCTATGGTTATGACATCAACGACGCTGGTCAGGTAATCGGCATATCAATGGTTCCAAGCGATCCCCCGGGCTTGCAGCACGCCTTTCTTTGGCAAAACGGCTCGCTGCAAGACATAGGCGTCTTGGCCTCGAGTGGCGCCAGCGCGGCGTACGCCATCAACAGTGCCGGTCAGATTGTGGGCGGAGCCAATGTTCTCGGCGGAGGTCATGCTTTCCTGTGGCAGAACGGCGCAGCGCGGGATTTGGGCGCCTTGAGTGGCGCGAATTCAGCTCTTGCTTATGACATCAACGATGCAGGGCAAGTTGTTGGCGAGTCGCTTCTCACCGTGCAAGGGTATCACGCGTTCATTTGGGAAAACGGACAGATGCAAGACCTAAACAACCTGATTCCTGCGAATTCAGGTTGGTTGTTGCGTCAGGCAAGTGGCATCAACAAACGAGGACAAATCGTAGGCTATGGCGTCATCAACCGCCAGGCGCACGCCTATCTACTCACCCCGCGTCCGTCTGTGCTGATCGTGCCTGGCATCGCCGGCACGTATGCAGCCAACCAGTTTTTCGACTATCCCTGGGTGATCCACCGCGGCGTGAATCCGACCGACTTGCAGGTCGACCCCCTGGGAAAGGTCTACCACGACTTGATCCAGACCTTCGAGAACCTGGGCTATGAAGAAGGCAAGGATCTGTTCGTCGTCAACTATGATTGGCGGCTTCTGCCAGGCCCGATTGATAACCAGTTCGATGGCCACATCAGCGGGCTGAATGCTCAAACCCTCGCCGATGAGCAGTTCACCTATGCCGTGGACTACCTCGGCTATTACCTGCGCAAAGCCAGCGAAGCCTACCGCACCCGGTACGGTGGTGAACTGCCGGAAGTGAACATCATCGCCCACAGCACCGGCGGCCTGGTGGCGCGCTCCTACATCCAGAGCGACGCCTACGGCGGCGAGTACGACCTGGCTAAACATTACAAGTTGCCCACCATCGACCAGTTCATCATGGTCGGCGTCCCCAATCGCGGCGCCTCCAAAGCCTGGAATCCGCTGCACAACAACTGGATCTCGGATGTCGCCTATCGCGCCGTCTTGAGCAAGATCGTCAACCGCGCCTTCCAGAAGGTGATGCCGCTCTTGCCAACGGTCATTCAAGGTCCGGACCACAATATCACCAAGGCTTCGATCACGGCCAACGGCGTTGTCTCGCCGACGCTGTTCATCGAGCAATACGTGCCCACCATCCGTTCTCTTCTGGCAACCTACGATTTCCTCGACAGCGGCTCCGGCTATGCCAACGTGAACAGCGATCCGGCCTGGCGCAACAACTCGATCCTCGATCTCAACAACGGGCTTGACCTGAGGCCGACCGTGGACCCCAATCTCTTCGCCAGCCAGACACAAACCACTGTCATCTGCGGGGCCAGTGAGCGCACCGCCAACCTGGTCGTCGAGCGCACGGGCACGGCTGCCGATGGCGTCCTCTTGCCGTTCAGCGAGTTCTCTGCCAACGATGCCGGTGCGACGGATGAGTGGTACGAAGATCAATGGCTGGCATACGGCGGCGATGGCACTGTGCCGCTCGAGTCCTGCCGCGACCAGTTCTTGGGGGATGGGCGCGTCGCTATTCGCCTGTTCTCGAGCGGGGGCAACACGTCAGGCGACACCACCCACACCGGGCTGATGTCCAATATCGACGTCCAAAGCGCGATCCTGGATATTCTCGGCATCAAGTACGACAAGCCCAACGATTTCTCCACCGGTCACTGGCTGAACCCGTTGAGCGTGATTGGTGTGATCGTGGATCCGGTCAATGCCGTTCTGGTCGACGGCGCTGGCCGGCGGTTGGGCTACAGCACGACCGATGGGGTTTTCACCGAGATCCCGGGCAGCCTGTGGTTTGGCGACGCCAACGGCATCGGCTATGTCTTTGGGGGTTTTGCTGCGCCGCTGCACCTGGAGCTGACCGGCCTGGGTGAGGATTACTATGTGATGGCCGCCGTGGAGCAAGACGGCAGACCCATCGGCGGCGCGATTGGCAGTGGCCACCTGGCAGCGGGCCAGGTGGCGATGGTTCCGATTTCGCTCCCTGGCCCGGTGTTCCTTCCCATGATCGCTCGTTAGCACGGAGGCCTATGATGGATTCTGGACAAACAACTCACAGCCCACGCCTCGCCGCCCTGGGGCAAGCGCTTGCCCACGGCGATGGCGCCGCCCTCGCCGCCTTCTGGCGCCACATGGCGCAGCAGGGCGCGCCGCTGATCGAGCCGATCGCGGGCGATGACGAGGACTTGCTGGTCACCTTCGTCTGGCGCGGCGGCGACGAGAGCGAAGGCGTCGCCATTGTGAATGGGTTCTCGGGCCGCGATGGGGCAGATGCGCTGACGCGCCTGCCGGAAAGCGATCTCTGGTACAGGAGCTTCGTGCTGCCGAACGACTTGCGCGAGTCCTATCAGTTCGCCATCGGCGGTCAGCACGTCGCGGATCCGCTGAACCCCCGCACGCACCGCTTCCCGGACGATCCCGACATCGGGTTCACGGGCTGGCTCTCATCGGTGGTGGAACTGCCGGCCGCGCCGCCGCAGCTGTGGAGCGAGCCGCGCCCTGAGGTCCCCAAGGGACGCCTCGAATCCCACCGCCTGCCGAGCGCCGGGCTGGGCCAGGAGTATCGCGTTTGGGTCTACACGCCGCCCGGCTATCAGACCGATGCTGCGCCCTACGGTTTTCTCGTCATGTTGGACGGCTGGTTCTACGTCAACCTGATCCCCACGCCGGCAATCCTCGACAATCTGTTGGCCGCGGGCCGGCTGCCGCCGCTGGCGGCGATCATGGTCGGCGCCCCCTACGACCAGACTCGGCAGCGCGACCTGGCCTGCCATGCGCCGTTTGCCGATTTCCTGACCGGCGAGCTACTTCCCTGGGCGCGCGGACGCTATCACCTGACTGGCGACCCCGGCCAGAGCGCGATCGTTGGCGTCAGCCTGGGCGGGCTGATGGCGGCCTTCGTCGGCCTGCGCCACGCCGACATCTTCGGCAACGTGTTGGCGCAGTCGGCGTTCTTCGGTTGGAAGCCCGCGAGCAAGGGCGAGGACGAGTGGATTGCGCGCCAATTCATCGCCAGCCCCAAGCTGCCCTTGCGCTTCTACATCGAAGCGGGCCGGCTGGAAACGCAAGTCGGCACGATCGAGCCGGGCTGGAACAATTTCCTGGTTGGCGCCCGCCATATGCGCGATGTTCTGCGGGCCAAAGGCTACGCGGTGCATTACGGCGAGTTCTGCGGCGGGCACAATCCCATGAACTGGCGCGGGACGCTGGCGGATGGCTTGCTGGCGCTACTCGGTGCGGATACACTGTGAAGGAGGCCAATCGCTTATGAACCCACATCCCATCTGGTCAACGCTCGCAGCGAGCATGGACATCATCAGCGACATCGGTTGCACTGCCGCCGAAGAACTGGCTGCCGACCTGGCGCCGGGAAGGATGCTATTTGGTTGCTGACGGCCCCCGCCGTTTAGAGGCGTTCCGGCATAGTCCGTCTGGCTGCCGCGTTGATGCTGGCTGATCGGAGGTCGAAGCGGCGACCGAACGTCTCTTCTTCATGCCGTGGGCGTGTCTGAACGAGTCCGAGTTGGCGGAGTTGGCCAGTCTCGCAAGTCGATTGCGGGAGGGGCTGAAGGACAAGAAAGGATAATGAATGACAATATGAACGCGCACTACCCAACAGGCACCGTCACTTTCCTCCTTACCGACATCGAAGGCTCGACGAAACTCGCGCAGGAATATCCTGATAGGATGCCTGCGCTTTTAGCGCGCCACCACGAGATTTTGAATCAATCCATTCGGGCCCAAAACGGATACGTCTTTCTAATCGTCGGCGATTCTTTCGAGGCGGCGTTCCATAATGCGACTGAGGCGTTAAGAGCCGCAATAGAGATTCAACAGAGTTTGCAGACTTCCGAGTTCTTTGCGAACGCGCAAGTCTCGGTGCGCGTGCGCATGGGAATTCACACCGGCGCGGCGCAGGCGCAAGAAGATGGACAGTATTCCGGCTATGCCACGCTGGCAACCACGCAACGTATCATGTCCGCCGGGCATGGCGGGCAGATTCTCCTTTCAGGCGCGACGCGTGAACTTGTCCGCGATTCGCTCCCAGCCGATTCAGAGTTGATAGGTTTAGGCGAGAAGCGACTCAAAGATTTACTACGCCCTGAACATTTATTTCAACTCAACATCGCGGGACTTCTATCAACCTTCCCGCCGTTGAAGACTCTCGATTCATTCCCGAACAATCTGCCGACACAACTTACGTCTTTCATCGGCCGCGAGAATGAAATTGCCGAGGTCAAACAAGAACTTGAATCGCATCGTCTCGTCACGCTCACCGGCTCTGGCGGCGTGGGCAAGACGCGTCTCTCGCTTCAAGTGGCGGCAGAATTGCTGGATAAATTTGAGCACGGCGTATGGTTCATAGAACTCGCGCCGCTTACCGATCCCGATCTGATTCCACAGACGACTCTCTTGGCGCTTGGCGTTCAAGGACAGCAGGGCAAACCTCCAATGGAGGTGTTGAAAGATTATTTGCATGAAAAGCAAATGTTACTCATCCTCGACAACTGTGAGCATCTCGTCTCTGCCAGCGCGAAGGTGGCGAATGAACTGTTGAATGCTGCGCCTCGGCTCAAGATCATGGCGTCGAGCCGTGAGGCGCTCGGGGTCAAAGGCGAAGCGTCGTATCCTGTCCCATCACTGTCGCTTCCAGACATGAAACATCTGCCCGTTATCGAACAGCTCTCGCAATATGAAGCGGTGCGACTTTTCATTGATCGCGCCCTGCTCGTCGCTCCGCATTTTGCGGTGGATAAAGACAGCGCGCCGTTCATCGCTCAAATCTGCTACCGTCTCGATGGTATTCCTTTAGCCATTGAACTCGCTGTGGCGAGGGTCAAGATGTTATCTGTCGAGCAAATCTCAAAACGACTCGACGACCGCTTCCGCCTGCTGACTGGCGGCGCGCGGACGGCTTTGCCGCGTCAACAAACATTGCGCGCCCTCATTGATTGGAGCTATGACATCCTCCCTGAAAACGAACGCCTGTTATTACGCCGTCTCTCCGTCTTTGCAGGCGGTTGGACTCTCGAAGCGGCGGAGGAAGTGTGTAGTGATAGTGATCGATTAGCCGTGAACAGTGAACAGTCTGATCACCGATTACTGATCACTGACATACTGGACTTGCTCACCCAGCTCGTCAACAAATCACTTGTCGTTGTGATCGAACACTCTAGAACTGGCGAGACGCGTTACCGCATGTTGGAGACTATCCGCCAGTATGCACGCGAAAAAATGCTAGAGATCGAAGATGCGACTTCCTTGCATGAAAGGCATTCCGACTGGTGCTTGAAATTGGCGCAGGCAGCCGAACTTCACTTGGAAGGCGCGGAGGCAAAGGTCTGGTTGGATCGTTTGCAAATGGAGCAAGACAATTTGCGGGTCGCTTTGGAATGGTCGCTGGACGCCAATCCAATCGATGCCTTGCGGCTGGCTGTTCAATTGGGTCGTTTTTGGCTTGACCGCGATTTCTTTACCGAGGGACGAGACTTTATCGAACGTGCGCGAAATATCGCCCAGGAGGCGCCGGTGGAATTGCGCGCAAAGGCACTTCAGCTCGAAGGGCAATTGGCGATCAACCAGGGAGACTATGAGATCGCAAAAGAGAGACTCAATGAGGGTTTGAGTCTGGCGCAGCAAGTGGACGATAAGTATACCGTTGCCGCAATCTTCAACAACCTCGGCATAGCTGCCTGGTCGCAGGGAGATTACATTAGCGCGCGCAACGATTTTGAACAAGCGTTGGAACTCAGGCGCGCCATGGGAAATTTGGCTCGCATTGCGGGAGGACTGACGAACCTGGGGATTGTAGCTTTTGCGCAGGAGGATTACCTGGCGGCGAAACGTTACCAACAGGAAAGCGAAGGTATTTTCAGGGAACTTGGAAACAAACGTGGGCTTGCTACGGCATTGAATAATCTTGGCTTGGTCGCTGAAGCGCTTGGCGATCATACGGCTGCTCATCGATATTATCAGGAGAGCCTTGACTTGTCTCAGGCGATGGATAGCAAGGTGAATATTGCCTATACGCTCAACAGCCTAGCGCATTTGATGTTGCTCAAAGAAGATTTTGCCTCCGCACGAAATTATTATCTGGAAAGCCTCGCGGTCTTCAAGGAGATCGGCGAAAAACGAGGGTTGGCGTATTGCTTCGAAGGTCTGGCTATGGTGGGCATTGCGCGTGGAAGCGTGGAACGAGCGGCTTTTCTGCTGGCTTTCGCTGAGAAATCTCGTGAGAACATTGGCTCGCCCTTATCTGCCAGCGAAAAGACCGAATACACTCGAGCAGTAGCCGCAACCCGGGAAAAACTCGACCAGGAACTTTTCAGCGCCGTGTGGGCGAAGGGCAGATCCATGACGATGGAACAGGCAATGGAATTGGCTCTCGCCATCGCATAGGAGGCGCCCGATGAATCGAAATGAAATCTGGTCTGCGTTGACAGATAGTTTTGCCCCACATCGTTGGCAGAGTTGGCGAGTCTGGCGAGTCGATTGCGGGATGGATTGAAGAAAGGAGAGATTGACAATGATGGATAAGACCGAAACGCCCCAATGGGTCAAGAACGTCATCCACACCTGCATGGGCTTGCAGCGCGGGGAGAAGGTGCTGGTGGTGGTGGATGAGCCGCTCGCCCATGCGCGCGATGCGCTGCTTGCCGAAGCCGCGCGAACCGCACCCGCCGAGTTGTGGAGTTACACCTTCCCGAAGGCAAGCCGCCCGCTTGCCGCCTATCCACCCGCTCTGTTGGATTTGATGACCAAAGTGGACGCCATCATCCTGCTGCTGGCGGAGATGGACACAGCCAAAGAAATACCGGCGTGGAACGGGGGTAAAGCCGCCATCGTCAAAGGGACGGCGCGGGCGGGCATTGGCGCCTTCATTGACCAGGGCATTCTGGATTTGGAGATGAGCGCCGATTACAAGCAAATCGCCGCCTTCACGTCGTCGCTGGCGCGGCGGTTGGCCGGCAGTTCCAGCGCGCGCATCACCACCGCGCTGGGAACGGACTTGCGATTATCGCTCGCGGGCAGGGAATGGAGAGCGGACACGGGCATCTTGCGCGGGCGGGGCGTGCTCGGTAATCTTCCCTCAGGCGAGATTTACATCGCGCCGGTCGAAGACAGCGCGGAAGGCGTTTTGGTGATTGACAAGTGCCTGCCTGGAATATTGCTCTCTGAACCCGTGCGGGTCGTTTTTGAGAAAGGGCGCGTCACACAGGTTGCCGGCGGCGCCGGCGCCGAGTTCTTGCAGAACGCCTTTGCCCAGCACGGCGAGGCGGCGCGCGTCATCGCCGAACTGGGAATCGGCGCGAACCCGCTGGCCCGCTTGCAGGGCAACATCATCACCGACGAGAAAGTCCTGGGTACGATTCACGTCGCCGTCGGGCGCAACGACTTTCTCGGCGGCAAGAATGTCGCCGCCACGCACATTGACGGCGTGGTGGGTCAGCCGACGCTGGCAATCGACGGCAAGCCGATCATCGAGAATGGAGTATTCACAACATGAACCAGCGCGACCCTACGTCTTTTTCTCGAACCAGGTCGGGGGCCTTTATCAGCGCCGTCCTCCTGTTTCTGGTCGTGTGCGTCTCGCCAGCGGTGCATGCCGGCGATGTCGGGCCACAGGACGACCCCGGCCCTGCCGGGCCTCGCTCGGCCCTTCCGATCTTCCTCCCGCTGGTGATCGACGCCCGCACCCAGTTCGCCGACGGCGCCGACACCCTCACTCTTGACAATGGCCGCCTGCGGGTGGTGGTGGACAAACGCTGGGGCGGGGCGATTCGCGAGATCTGGTATCAGGGCAAAAACCTGGTCAATAACTTCGACGGCGGCCGGCTGAGCGGCGTCTCGCTCTATGACGAGCACACCGTCCCTCCCTCCGGCGACATCGCCGACCCCGCCTGGGGCTGGAACCCGACGCCATCGGACATCTACGACCATGCCAATCCCCCCCTGGCCTACAGCTTCACCGGCGGCGTGCTCTACGTCAAGGCCCGCAACCTGCACTGGAACCCGAACAACAAGGGCGGCGGCCCGGCCCAGGCTACGCCGAGCGACATCCTGGTGGAAACCTGGATCGATCTCCCGCCCCTGGCCCCCAACGGCGTCCATGTGAAGTACCGCCTCAGCCATGATGGGGCCGATGTCCACGGCCGGGTGGAGCAGGAACTGGGCTATGTCTACGTCCGGCCAGCCTACCGGCGTTTCGTCCGCTATACTGGCCCCGCCCCCTGGACGAATGCGCCCGTCCAGAT
>JAIBAP010000111.1 GCA_019695115.1 Caldilineales bacterium
GGGGGGGGGGGTACATAGGCGCCTCGCTGAAGGACTATGTCGGCCAGGATCTGGCCAGGGCGGAGGCGAGAAAAGGGGGAAAGTACAACCCAACCTCAGAACGCACTTCCTGGCTTCATTTTATCCAGCTTCGCGCCGCAGAATATGATCCAGATCACATTCGCAACGGATTTCTCTGCATTCCTACCATCTCAGTCCCCGCACCCCGCCACCCGAAACGCGCTCACCTCCCCGCCCACCTCCGGTACCCGCTCGCCCGCCACCTGATGCCAGGACATTGGCCGGGCGATGCCGACGACCCCGCCGTTTCCCCTTTCCCCTGCCATCGTGTAACATCCCCTTGTTGGCTTTATTGCCCCAACCCCCTGCCCGGACTGCTCCCCACCACGGCCATGCGCCGATCTTTCGACGTCCTCCTCCTCTTCCTGCTCCTCGGCGCCCGGCTGCGGATCAACAGCTTCGCCGAGGCCGGGTTGTATCAGCATTTCGAGAACGTCGCCCGGCATCCCTGGCTGGGCGGCCTCCTTTCCGAGCGCGCCCTGGCCGCCTTCGGCCCCTGGTTCGGCGACCCCATCTTCCTGCTCCTGGCCGCGGTCAGCCTGTTGGCCTTTTTGGGCTACGCCCTGGTGGATTTCTGGGACCGGCCGGACGAGGGGGATGGCGTGCGTTGGCCCTACCTCGCCAAGCGCACCCTGCTCTGGGTCATCCTCGCCGCCGTCCTCTTCGTCCCCACCCTCAAACTGGTCCTCCTCCGCCACGACAACCTGCCCCAGTCCTACAGCCATGATGGCGGCGTCATCCAGACCGAAATTACGATCGACTACCTATTGGATGGCCGCAATCCCTACAGCGAAAGCTACGCCGACACACCGATGGCCGAATGGGGCTTCCCCGAATTCCGCACCGCCCTCGAACACTACCCCTACCTCCCGGCCACCTTCGTCCTCTCGGCCCCCGTCAAACTGCTCTCCGGCGCCCTGCTGGGCTGGTATGATCAGCGTTTCGTCTATCTGCTGCTCGTCCTGCTGGTGCTGCTGCTATTGCCGGGGCTGGTCGGGCGCCGCCGCGGCGATGTACTGGCCCTGACCATGATCATCGGCCTCAACCCGATCATGGGACTGGATGTCGTCTTCGGGCAGAACGACGTTTTCGTGGCGGCGCTGGTCGTGCTCAGCCTCTGGTTTTTGCAGCGAGGGCGGCTGGCCTGGAGCGGCATCTTCTTCGGCCTAGCCTGCGCCTCCAAACCCACAGCCTGGTTCCTGGCCCCGTTCTGGGCGCTGGCTTTGCTGGCCGACGCCCCCCTTGCCTGGCCAGACCTGCCCCGCCGCCTGCCCCAGCTCCTGCGCCGCGCCTGGCCCGCCCTGGCCGCCTTCCTCCTCCTCGTCCTGCCCTACCTGGTCTGGGACGCCAACGCCTTCGTAGACGACGTGTGGCGCTGGGCCGCGGGCACATCCGCCACCCACTACCAGATCTGGGGCTGGGGCTTCGCCAACTTCGTCCTCGCCGGCGGCCAACTGCCCGACCGTTTCGCGCAATGGCCGTTTTGGGTGCCAGAACTGCTGGTCGGCCTGCCTTTGCTCATCTTCCTGGCCGCCCGGCAGATGCGCGACAACACCCTGGCTAACCTCTGCTGGCACGGCGCCGTGCTCCTCTTCGCCTTTGCCTTTTTCTCGCGCTTCCTCAACGAAAACTACCTGGGCTTCGTCCTCGCCCTCCTGGCCCTGGGCTACTATCTTCAGCCTCCGCCATCCTCCACCCAAAACCCCGCTTGACAAGATCTGTACCCAAACATACACTTTTTGCAATCGAAGTCGTCCATCGTCTACCATGAAGCCGGTCACGGAACCGATGTTTTTGAAAGGAGTGCACCCATGTTGAACCTCGCCATCCTCCTCGAAGCCAGCGCCCAAGACTATCCCGATCAACTCGCCGTCATCTTCAACGACCGCAAGATCACCTACGCTCAACTCAATGCCGCCGCCAACATGTTTGCCAACGGGCTGCGCAAACTGGGCGTGCAGCGCGGCGACAAAGTGGCGTTGATGATGCCCAACCTGCCCTTCTTCCCCATCGCCTACTACGGCATCCTCAAGGCCGGGGCCACCGTCGTCCCCTTCAACGTCCTCTTCACCGCTCGCGAGGTGGCCTACCACCTGCAAGATAGCGACGCCGTCGTCCTGGTCGGCTTCGCCGGTTTCTTCGAGCCGGCCTATGGCGGCTTCAAGCAGGTCGATGCCTGCCGCAGCCTCATCGTCGCCAACGCCGACCCCAGCCAGCCCTTCGCCTACGATGACGCCGCCATCATCGACTTCAACCGCTTTCTGGGTCTGGGCGGCTCACCGGTCTTCGACACCGTGCAAACTCAGGCCGATGACACCGCCGTCATCCTCTACACCTCTGGCACCACCGGCAACCCCAAGGGCGCTCAGCTCAGCCACAGCAACATGGTGATGAACGCCGACATCTGCCTCGACCTGCTGGAGGCCAAACCCGGCGATGTCGCTCTCGTCACCCTGCCGCTCTTCCACTCCTTCGGCCAGACGGTGCTGATGAACGGCTGCTTCATGGCCGGTGCGACGCTCACCCTGCTGCCCCGCTTCACCCCCGACGCCGCCCTGGGCATCATGCAGCGCGATGGCGTCACCATCTTCGCCGGGGTGCCGACGATGTACTGGGCCTTGTTCAGCTATCCCCACGCCGAAGAGCAATTCGACATGGCCAAGATCGCCGGCCAATTACACACCGCCGTTTCGGGCGGGTCGGCGCTGCCGGTCGAGCTGCTGCGCAACTTCGAGGCCCGCTTCAAAGTGCCCATCCTCGAAGGCTACGGCCTCAGCGAGACCTCCCCGGTCGCCTCGTTCAACCTCCGCCGCAAAGTCCGCAAACCCGGCTCCATCGGCATCCCGGTTTGGGGGATTCAGATGGCCCTGGTGGACGAAAACGAGAATCTCATCCCCAAACCCAGCGCCGAAGGCGAGTTCAGCGCCGTGGGTGAGATCGTTGTCCGCGGCCACAATGTGATGAAGGGCTACTACAAGCGCCCCGAAGCCACCGCCGAGGTGATGAAGGGCGACTGGTTCCACACCGGCGACCTGGCCCGCCTGGACAGCGACGGCTACTTCTTCATCGTCGACCGCAAGAAAGAGATGATCCTGCGCGGCGGTTTCAATGTCTACCCGCGCGAGGTCGAGGAATTCTTGATGACCCATCCCAAAGTCTCGTTGGTGGCGGTCAAGGCTGTGCCCGACGACAAGCTGGGCGAGGAAGTCAAAGCATTCATCGTCCTCAAGGCCGGGCAATCGGCCACCGCCGACGAGATCATCGACTTCGCCAAGACCGGTTTGGCCAGCTATAAATATCCCCGCACTATCGAATTCCGCTCAGAACTGCCGATGACGGCCACCGGCAAGATCCTCAAGCGCGAGCTGAAGGACTGACGCCCGCCCCATGCCCCCCGCCCCCCGCCCCCGCTCCGTCACCCTCGACCGCCCCCGCAGCCTGCTCATCATCGACTGGCAGGATGGCGCTCACTGCGAATATCCACTGCCCGGCGTCCGTTTCATCTGCCCCTGCGTCAGTTGTCGCGGCGGGCATGAATTCATGGGTCAGGCCATCGACCCCGCCGATCTCTACAAAACCCCGCCGCCCGGCGTCTCGACCGAGGTGACGGGCGCCAGCTTCGTCGGCGACTACGCCCTGCAGATCACCTGGGCCGACGGACACAATAGCGGCATCTACGGCTGGACCCTGCTCCGCCCCCTTTGCCCGCAGCCCGACGTCTGATCCGACCCCTTTCTCGCCCTCCACCCCCAGGAGGCCCCCCATGCCTGCTCCCCGCGTCCGTCTCCCCTTCGCTGGCGCCTATCGCCTCACCCAGGGCTTCGCCGCCCGACCCGAAGTCTACAAGAAATTCGGCCTGGTCGGTCACAACGGCCTCGACTGGGGCACGCCCACCGGCACATCGATTCTGGCCGTCGCTGGCGGCAAAGCCATCGAGATCGCGTTCAAAGAAGGCCCAGGCGGCGCCGACGCTGACGGTTTCGGCAACTACGTCAAATTGGAGCACGACTGGGGCGAGTCGCTCTACGCCCATCTCAGCAAGGTCGACCTCCAAAAGGGCGATGCCATCAAGGAAGGCGAGCAGCTCGGATTATCCGGGAACACCGGCTTCAGCACTGCCGCCCATCTGCACTTCGGCCTGCGCGTCAACCCCTACAACCGCGACGATGGCTGGCGTGGCTACACCAACCCGGCCTGGTTTCTGGTCGGGCCAGGCTTCAACGAGGCCACCGACACCACCCAACTGGCCGAGATCAACCGCCAGTTACAGGCCGCCCAGCAGTCCGAGGCCGCAGCCCGGCAGGAACTGGCCAGCGCCCAGGCTGGCTTCGATTTCCAGCGCCAGGAATTGACTACGCAGGCCGATCTCTACCGCGAGCGTATCGGCGACCTGCTGAATCGCTATGCCGGCCAGATCCCACCCAACACCGACCTTCTGTCCTCGCTCGAAATCCTGGTGCAGAAAGACGCCTGGAATTTCGAGCGCCAGGAACTCAACGCCCAGGCCAATCTCTGGCGTGAGAAAGTCGTCGAACTCCTGCGCCGCCACATCCCCGGCCAGCTCCCGGCCAACGCCGACCCCCTGGCCACCCTGGAGGCGCTGATGAAGCAGTGGGCGGATGAGATCAAACAGGCCCGGTCGTCGCAACTGGCCGGGCTGGCGGCATCGTTCGCCGCCAGCCTGCCCCCGTCCGATCCTGTCACCTCTGGCTCGGCCCGCGCCCGCTCTCGCTCGAACTAAACCAGAGTCACTTTGCAGGCGTCCGTTTCGTTGCCAGGTTGACGAAGGACGAAGGATGGAGGACGATAGCAGTTCCATCCTCGCCACCCCCACGTTTCACTCCTCACGTTTCACGCCCCCCACCCCGTTCGCACGTAGGCGTGCTCACTCCTCCTACGCACCACGCACCACGGAATACGGAACACGGAACACGGAACACGCCCCCCCCACTCCGTTCGCACGTAGGCGTGCTCACTCCTCCTACGCACCACGGAACACGCAACACGGAACACGCCCCACGCCCTCCCACCCCGTTCGCACATAGGCGTGCTCACTCCTCCTACGCCCCACGGAACACGCAACACGCACCCCCCTGTGTCCGCCCTCCCCTACCGCCGCATCGTCCTTAAACTCGGCACCAGCGTCCTTACCGCCGGTACGCCCTATCTCAGCCGGCCGCGCCTCGTCGACCTGGTGCGGCAAGGCGCGGGCCTGCGCGACCGCGGGGCCGAGTTGATCGTCGTCAGTTCGGGCGCCATGGCCGCCGGCAAAGAGCAACTTCACTTCCCCGACCTGCCGCCCAGCGTCCCCGCCAAACAAATGCTCAGCGCCGTCGGCCAGCCCCGGCTGATGACCATCTACCAGCAATACTTCGAGATCTACGGCATCCACATCGGCCAGTTGTTGCTCACCCGCGCCGACCTGCAAGAACGCCGCCGCTACCTCAACGCCCGCCACACCCTGATGTCGCTGCTGGCGCACGGCATCCTGCCGATCATCAACGAAAACGACTCCGTCACGGCCGAGGAAATCCGGGTGGGCGACAACGACAACCTCTCGGCCATGGTCGCCACCCTGGCCGAAGCCGACCTCCTCATCCTCCTCACCGACCAGCCCGGCCTCTTCACCGCCGACCCACGCAAAGACCCTGCTGCCCAACTGATCCCCGAAGTCGAACGCATCGACGATGACTTGCTGGCGGCGGCGGGCGGGGCGGGCAGCGGCCTGGGCACCGGCGGCATGGCCACCAAACTCCAGGCCGCCGAAACCGCCACCCGCGGGGGCGCCACCGTCCTCATCGCTTCCGGCAGCCAGCCGGATGTCCTCCTCCGGTTGGCCGAGGGCGCGCCTCTGGGCACCCGTTTTCTGCCCTCTGCCGGCCGGCCCGAAAGCCGCAAACGTTGGCTGCTGGCCGGCTACACCACGTCAGGACGTCTTGTGGTCGACGCCGGCGCCGCCAAAGCCCTTGTCCGCAACGGCAGCAGCCTGCTTCCGGCCGGCATCGCCGCCGTCGAGGGCGACTTCCAGCGCGGCGACACCATCAGCATCCTCGCTCCCACTGGGCGCGAGCTGGCGCGTGGCCTCACCAACTACCAGGCCGATGAAGTCCGCCGTCTGCGCGGCCGCCACTCGCGCGAGATCCTGGCCATCCTCGGCTACGAATATGGCGAGGAAGTCATCCATCGCAACGACTTGATTTTGTTGTAGGTGAAGCATGATCGCTCAAAGCACTCCAGTGACAATCCATCTGCCAAACACCGTCTATCGCAAGCTGCAACAAGCGGCCCGGACAACCAATCGGGGTCTGGAGGATATTCTCTTGCAGACGATCAGCGGCAATATCCCTCCGTCAGTCGAGGAAGCGCCCGCCGACGTGCGGGCCGAACTTGAACCGTTGCAATGGCTTGACGAGGAGAATCTGTGGGCAGTCGCTCGCAGCCGGCTGGCGTCGCCGCAACAGGAACGCCAACTGTATCTGTTGCGACAGAACCAACGCGGCGCCATCACCGCGACAGAAAAAGATGAAATGGAACGACTCGGCGATCTGGCGGATCGACTGACGTTGAAGAAGGCTTATGCTTATGCGCTCCTGCGCTGGCGCGGTTTTCCTCTGCCTGCCCTTGAGACAATCGAGGATGAGGTGTGAGCACAGGCTACGTATCCGCTGAACTCGAACGCCAGGTCCGACTGGATGCTGGTCATCGATGCGGCTATTGTCGCGTCTCCGAAGCCATAACCGGCATGGCATTGACCATCGATCATATCGTTCCCGAGGCTGCTGGCGGGCAGACAATCCGTGAGAACTTGTGGTTGGCATGTGAGCGGTGTAATCGCTGCAAAGGCGACCGCACCGCTGGCCCTGATCCGCTGACTGGCCGCTCCACTTCCTTTTTCAATCCACGCACCCAGGCATGGCATGAGCATTTCTCCTGGGATCACAGCGGCACACAGATCGTGGGCCTGACGGCAACCGGTCGAGCCTCAGTTTTGGCGCTTCGCCTCAATCATCCTTTGGCCCTCATCGCCCGCCATCTCTGGGTGGGCGTTGGTTGGCATCCACCACGCGACTAAGGCCCTTGCCGCGCACCCATTTCCATCTCCTCTTTCGTCATGACAGCCAACCCCCTCACCCCCCTCGGCCAACAGGCCCGCGCCGCCGCTCGCACCCTGGCCACCGCCTCCACCGGAACCAAGAACGCCCTCCTCCACGCCATCGCCGATGGCCTGGTGGACGGCCAGGAAAGCATCCTGGCCGCCAATGCCCTCGATATAGCCGATGGACGGGCCGCCGGGCTGCGCGACAACCTCATCGACCGTATGTCCATCACCCCCGGCCGGCTGACCGGCTTCGCCGCCGACACCCGCGCCGTTGCCGCCCTGCCCGACCCGGTGGGCAGCGAATTCGACGCCCGTCTGCTGCCCAACGGCCTGCGCATCAGCCGCCGCCGCACCCCGCTTGGCGTCCTCGGCGTCATCTACGAGGCCCGCCCCAACGTCACCGTCGACATCGCCGCCCTGGCCCTCAAGACTGGCAACGCCGCCATCCTGCGCGGGGGCAAAGAGATCATGCGCAGCAACCTGGCCATCCTGGCCGTCATCCATGCCGCCCTGGATCAGATTGGCCTGCCCCGGCCTGCCATCCAGTACATCGACAGCCCCGACCGCGCCTTCATCGGCCATTTGCTCAAACTCCACGATTACGTCGATGTCATCATCCCCCGCGGCGGCGCCAGCCTGCACCAATTCTGCCGCGAGAACAGCACCATCCCCGTCATCACCGGCGGCGTCGGCATCTGCCACTACTTCGTAGACGAGAGCGCCGATTTCGCCAAAGCCCTGCCTGTCATCCACAATGCCAAAACCCAGCGGCCCAGCGTCTGCAATTCGCTCGACGCCCTCCTGGTGCACGAAGCCATCGCCGCCCACTTCCTGCCGCTGGTGGTCGATCACCTCACCCCGGCCGGCGTCAGCTTCCGGGCGGACGAGGCGGCCATGGACATCTTGGCCGGTCGCGACAACGTCCAGCCGGCCGGCCCCGCCGACTTCGACACCGAGTGGATGAACCTCACCCTCGGCCTGCGCATCGTCCCCGACCTGGATACCGCCATCGACCACATCCGCCAGCACAGCCTCGACCACTCCGACGGCATCCTCACCCAAAACTGGAACAACGCCCAGCGTTTCCTCAACGAAGTCGATAGTTCCGCCGTCTTCGTCAACGCCTCCACCCGCTTCAACGACGGCGGCCAATTCGGTCTCGGCGCCGAAGTCGCCATCAGCACCCAGAAACTCCACGCCCGCGGCCCCATGGGCCTGGCCGAGCTGACCACCTACAAATGGATCGTCCTCGGCGACGGCCACATCCGGGCGTGAGATATATGTTCCGTGTTCCGTGTTCCGTCTCCCTGCGTCCCTGCGTCTCCCCCTCCCTGCGTCTCCCCCTCCCCCCTCCCCCCTCCCATGCCCCGCCCCGGCTTCTGGCAGAACCTCCGCCGTCTCTTCAGCGCCCCGCCTGAGATCACGCCTGAGCAACTGGCCGACCCCAACCCCACCCGGCGATGGCGCAGCGCCCGAGCTGTAGCCGGCTCGCCCCGCCCGGCGCTCCTTCCCGACTTGTTCCGTCTCCTGGCCGACCCCGACCCGATCGTGCGCGACGAGGCCGGGCGCGCCCTGGCCGCGTGGGGCAGCGAACACAGCCTCCAGCCCGCCCTTGACCTCCTCGCCGGCGATCCGGCCCCCGAAACCGCCGCTTCCGCCCTCGACCTCCTGGCGCTTCTGGCCGCCCCCGACGCCCACCCCCTGGCTGCCCGCTACCTGACCGCCCCCGATCCGCTCCTGCGCACCGCCGCCGTTCGCTCCCTGGCCGCGGCCAACCCCCAGGCCGCGGCCCCTGCCCTCATCCCCCTCCTGGCTGACCCCGACCCGCGCGTCCGGCGCGCCGTCTGCCTGGCCCTGGGCCACAGCGGCGACCCCGCCGCCCTGCCCGCCCTGCTCGCCGCCCAGAAAGACAACGACCCCTCGGCCCGCCAGTTCGCCCGCCAATCCGGCGCCCGCCTCGAGGCCGAACTCGCCCGCCGCCAGAAAGAAGCCGAGCGCGCGGCTGCCAGGAAGACGGGGAATGACGGGAACGCGGGATAACGTCAACAATCAACCGTCAACAGCCAAAAGTCAACGGCTAACCTGCCACTCCCCGCCCTTGATCCACACCTTCGGCCTGCGCAATAGCCTGCGTTTGCAGAGCCTGGCCCGGCGCAGCGTCCCCCTCAGCCTGGAACACTATTTCATGGAGGCCAGCGTCAGCTTCTGGGCCGCCGTGAGTTCCCCGCTGCCCTGGCACGGCGCCGGCGCCGCCACCTATCTTCACGTCCCCGCCAACGATTCACCCCCCTTGCGCGGCTTCATCCAGGCTGTCAAGCGTTTTGCCCGGCCCGAAGCCGACCTCACCCGCATCGCCCCCGCTCACGACGCCGCCCCCCTGGCTCCCGCCGTCTGGCAGCGTCTGCTAGAGCGCATCATCGCCGAGGCCGGCGAACATGGCATCCACCGCCTCTACGCCTGCCTGCCCAACCGCGAGGCCGAGGCCCTGGCCACCCTCGCCGCCGCCGGTTTCGTCCCCTACATCCAGGAAACCCTCTTCCGCCACGAGCCGCTGCCCTTGCCGCCAGCCGGCGACGCCGCCAACTGGCCGCACGTCCGCCCGCAGCGCGAGGCCGACAGCTTCGCCCTCCTGCGCTTGCACAGCCGTCACACCCCGCCCCTCGTCCAGCAGGCCGAAGGCGCGCTCAGCAGCAGCGACGAATCGCCCTCGCCGCTCGATCTGCGCCGCTGGTGGCAGCCGGAACACAACGAGGGCTTCGTCTATGAGGAGAAAGGCGACATCCTGGCCGCGGCGCAACTGAGCCGCGGGCGCAACGTCCACTGGCTGCGGCTGCTGGGCGACCCGATCGCAACCGCCCCGCAGAGCGAACTCCTGGCCTGCAGCCTCCATGCCCTGGCCCACTACAGCCCCCGCCCCATCCTCAGCCCCATTCGTCCCTACCAGACCGGCCTGGGCGCTCCCCTGGTCGATTTCGGCTTTGCACCCGACATCACCTTCACGCACCTGGTCAGATACACCACCAGCCCGGTCCGCAAAACCGTCCCCGCCCGCGACATGGTCGAGGCCGTCCTCCCGGCCCTGCGCCCTAGCGAGGCCCCGAACCTGACCCCCTATCCCTGACCCATCTCACCCTTTTTCTCGCCCGCTTTGGCGAAGCTATGCAACAAAACATCACCGATGATCTGGACGTCCTCCTGGCCGTCCTGCCACCCGCCCTCACCCACCGTCTCCACGAACTGAACCAGGCCGACAAACTGATCGAGATCGTCCTCGACCTCGGCCGCAAACCCGAAGCGCGCTTCACCGACCACGATGACGTGCTGCTCGAGCGCGAGACGGCCCCCGAAGACATCGCCTACATCGTCGAGCGCATCGGCGACTTCACCGAAGACAACCGCGCCGGCATCGCCCGCACCCTCCACCGCATCTCGGCCATGCGCAACCGCAAGGGCGACATCGTCGGCCTCACCTGCCGCGTTGGTCGGGCGGTGTACGGCACCATCGACATCATCCAGGACATCGTCACCGGCGGCCAGAGCATCCTCCTGCTGGGCCGGCCCGGCGTGGGCAAAACCACCCTCCTGCGCGAGGCCGCCCGCGTCTTGGCCGACCAGAAGAAACGGGTGATCATCGTCGACACCTCCAACGAGATCGGCGGCGATGGCGACATCCCCCACCCGGCCATTGGCCCCGCCCGGCGGATGCAGGTGCCCATGCCCTCGCTCCAGCACGAAGTGATGATCGAAGCCGTGGAAAACCACATGCCTGAGGTCATCATCATCGACGAGATCGGCCGCGCCCTGGAGGCCGAAGCCGCCCGCACCATCGCCGAGCGCGGGGTGCAGCTGATCGGCACCGCTCACGGCCGCACCCTGGGCAACCTCCTGCTCAACCCCACCCTCTCCGACCTGGTGGGCGGCGTCGAATCCGTCACCCTCTCGGACGAAGAAGCCCGGCGTCGCGGCACCCAAAAGGCCGTGCTCGAACGCCGCGCCCCGCCGACCTTCGATGTCCTGATCGAACTCGTCGACCGCCAGCATCTCATCGTCCACCACGATGTCGCCCGCGCCGTCGATTCCCTCCTGCGCGAGCGGGCGCTGAAGGCCGAAACCCGCTATCGCGACGAGCAGGGCAGCATCGTCATCGAGCGCAGCGACGCCTGGAAAGCCGAAGAACCGGAGGCCGCCCCGCTGCCGGGTGTTCGCAACGGCGCCCGCGGCGAGCGGTACGAACGCACCGGCTTCACGCGTGAGATCCAGCGCCAGCCCGCGGCCCCAAGTTCGGCCCGCACCCTGAATATCTACTGCTACGGCGTGGGCCAGAACCGCCTGCGCGCCGCCGCCCAAAGCCTGGGCGTGAACATCGAGATCACCAACGACCTGCACCGGGCCGACCTGGTCATCACCCTCAAGACCTACTTCCGCAAACAGCCTCAGCCCGTCAGCGAAGCCGAGGCGCGGGGCATCCCGGTCTATGTCATCCGCTCCAACACCGTCCACCAGATGGAGATCCTGCTGGCCGACCTCTTCGCCCTCAAGTTGGCCGCCGAAGAACCAACCGGCACGGCCATCGACGAAACGCGACAGGCGGTAGAGAAGGTGCTGGCCGGGGCGCCGGTGGTCGAGCTTTCGCCGCAGCCGCCCGATGTCCGCCGTCAGCAGCACCGCCTGGCCCGCGAGTCCAACCTGATCTCACACTCCTACGGCCGCGAGCCAAACCGCCGCGTGCGCGTCTATCGCGAGTAGGGGCGAGGTCCCCTCGCCCGCCCCCTCGTCCCCCCCCTTGTCCCCCCCCTCGCCCGCCCCCTCGCCCGCCCCCTCGCCCGCCCCCTCGTCCCCTCGCCCGCCCCCTCGTCCCCTCGCCCGCCCTCGTCCCCTCGCCCGCCCTCGTCCCCTCGCCCGTTGTTCGAGAACCATGAAGACGCCCGCCACCACCCA
>JAIBAP010000112.1 GCA_019695115.1 Caldilineales bacterium
GCCCCGGCCTGACGGCTGGGGTAGGCCCCGGCCTGACGGCTGGGGTAGGCCCCGGCCTGACGGCTGGGGTTCTGATTCGCTCACGGAGGATTCCATGCTCGACGACATCCAGCGCGACACCCGCGACCGCATGGAGACCACCATCAAGTCCCTGACCCACGACCTGACCGCCATCCGCACCGGTCGCGCCAATCCCTCCATCCTCGACCACGTCCAGGTGGATTATTTTGGCTCACCCACCGCCATCAACCAGCTGGCGGTCATCACCGTGCCCGAACCGCGGCTGATCGCCATCCGTCCCTTCAGCGCCGGCGACATCGGTCTCATCTCCAAGTCGATCATGAAGTCGGACCTGGGGCTGAACCCGAACAACGACGGCAAGATCATCCGCCTGGCCATCCCGCCCCTGACCGAGGAACGACGCCGCGACCTGGGCCGGCAGGTGGCGAAACGGGTGGAGGAAGCGCGCGTGGCCGTGCGCAACATCCGTCGCGACTCGATCAACGACCTGCGCGACTTCGAGAAGGAAAAACTGATCACCGAGGACGACTTGGAGGATGGCGAAAAAGACCTTCAGGAGTTGACCGAGGGCTTCATCAAGCGCATCGACAAGATCGGCGAGGCCAAAGTGGCCGAGATCATGGAAGTCTGACACCGTGTCTAGCTTCGTATCACCTGAACGCGTGGTGCCGTTGGACGCCAGCCTTCCTGTCCCGCGGCACGTCGGCATCATCATGGATGGCAATGGGCGCTGGGCCAAGGCGCGCGGCCTCTCACGGCTGGCCGGGCACCGGGCGGGGACGAAGAACATCCGCCGGGTGCTGGAAGAATCGACCCGGATCGGCATCAAGGCGCTGACGATCTACGCCTTCAGCACCGAAAACTGGGGCCGGCCGCAGACCGAGGTCAGCCATCTGATGCGGCTGATCGGCGAGAGCATCCGCGACGAACTAGACGAGTTGCATGCCAACGGCGTCCAGATCCGCCACAGCGGGCGCATGGCCGGCGTTTCTGGCTATCTGCAGAAGCAGATCCGGGGCGCCATCGAACGCACCAAAGACAACGACCGCATCATCCTCAACGTCGCCTTCAACTATGGCGGCCGCGGCGAAATCGTCGACGCCATCAAACACATCATCCAGGATGGCATCCGGCCCGACGACGTGACCGAGGACCTGATCAGCCGCTACCTCTACACGGCCGGCCTGCCCGACCCCGACATGATCATCCGCACCGGCGGCGAGTACCGGCTCTCGAATTTCCTGATCTGGCAGGCGGCCTACGCCGAATACTACGCCACCCCCACCTTCTGGCCCGATTTCGACGAGGCCGAGCTGCGGATGGCGATAGCCGTCTTCCAGAACCGCGACCGCCGCTATGGCCTGGTGAAATAGGATGCAGCTCCGACAGCGCGTCCTCAGCGCCATCGTCATGCTGCCGCCGGTGCTGGTCACGGCCTGGCTGGGCGGCTGGTGGTTTGCGGGCCTGGTCGCTCTCCTCGCCGGCCTGGCGGCGTGGGAATTGACCGCCCTCCTGGCCAAAACCGACCATTCCCCCCTGCCCCATCTTGCCGTTCCCCTTGCCGTCCTCCTGGTGTTGGAAGGCCAGTTGCCGCCCGATCCCCGGCGTTTGCAGATCTTCCTGGTCGTCGCCATCCTGATCGGCCTGACGATCATGCTCTTTCGCCCCACCCCCCGCCCCGGCAACGACTGGCTTCTCACCCTGGGCGCCGGCCTCTATCTGGGCATGAGCTTGCGCTTCTTGCCCCTGCTGCGGGGACTCGAAGCCGGCCTGGGTTGGCTGGCCGTGACTGCGCTTACCACCTGGGTCGCCGATTCCGGCGCCTATTTCATCGGCTCGCGCTTCGGCGCCCACAAACTCTGGCCGCGCATTTCACCCAAGAAATCGTGGGAGGGGCTGTTCGGCGGGCTGGCCGTCGGCCTCGTCGCCGCCCTGTTGCTCGGCCCCTGGCTCATCCCCGGCCTGCTTTGGTGGCAGGGCTTGCTCATCGGCCTGGTGGTCGGGGTTTCAGGGCTGTTCGGCGACCTGAGCGAGTCGGTGTTCAAACGACAGGTGGGCGAGAAAGATTCCTCGCATCTCATCCCCGGTCACGGCGGCTTTTTCGACCGCATCGATTCGTTTTTGTTCGTGGGGCCGTGCCTCTATCTGCTGGCCCTGGCGTTGGGCTGGTAAGGGGCGTGCGGGGCGCGGATTATCTGACAGTCACATAGGGCCGCAGCTTTTCCAGCGTCGCCTCGCCGATGCCCTTGATCCGCAAGAGGTCTTCGACAGCGCCGTAGGGCCGGCCCTCGACGATGGCCTGAGCGGTCTTGGGGCCAACGCTGGGCAGGGCTTCCAGTTCGGCCATGGTGGCGGTGTTCAGGTCGATGGGCTGGGCGGGCAGATCCGAGGCGCTGAAGCCAGAGTCCTGCCCGACCGGTTGCGAGGAGAGGACCGGCGGAGGGGCGGCTTCGCCGGTCTTGGGCACATAGATCTGCTCGCCATCGACCAGGGGGTGGGCCAGGTTGACGGCCACCAGGTCAGCGGCCGTCGTCCCACCGCCGGCGGCGAGGATGGCATCCTGCACCAGGCTGTCGGGGGGGAGCCGGTAAACGCCCGGTTTCAGCACCTCGCCGCTGACATAGATGCGCAGCGGCGAGGGGGTGGGTGTTTCCAGAGCGGCCGGCGTGCTGGTCGGCGAGGCCGGGGCCTGGATTTGGATCGGCTGGGCCGCGGGCCGGCGCTGGCCGAAGAGTAGATAGGCGCCAAACAGCAGCGCCCAGAAAGCCGAGGCGCCGAGGATGCCAGGGAGGTGGCGACGGAGGGCGGCCATCGGGTGGGGGGACGGCTCAGGCTACATCGGCGCCGGTTCCGGTGTCGGGAGCGACCATCGCCTCGGCGTTCGGAACGGGCGGCGGGCTGGCCGGGGCGGCGGGCAGGGCCGGGCGGGTGTCGATGTTGAACATGCCTACGAACGCCCGCATGAATTCAATCGGCAGGGGGAAGATGATGGTCGAGTTCTGTTCGACGGCGATCTCGGTCAGCGTCTGCAGATAGCGGAGTTGCATGGTGCCGGGCGAATCGGAGATGACGCGGGCGGCGGCGGCCAACTGCTGCGAGGCGGTGTACTCGCCCTCGGCGTGAATGATCTTGGCCCGCCGTTCGCGTTCGGCCTCGGCTTGCTTGGCCATGGCGCGCTGCATGGTGGATGGTAGCTCGACATCTTTGACCTCGACCAGGCTGACCTTTACGCCCCAGGGTTCGGTGGCTTCGTCTATGATGCGCTGCAATTCCTGGTTGATGCGCTCTCGCCGCGAGAGAAGATCGTCCAATTCGTGCTGGCCCAACACCGAACGCAGGGTCGTTTGGCCGATCTGCCAGGTGGCGCGGCGGTAGTCTTCGACATTGATGATCGCCTTCTGCGGGTCGAGGATGAAGAAGTAGATGACGGCGTTGACCTTGACGGTGACGTTGTCGCGGGTGATGCACTCCTGGGCCGGGACATCGAGAGCGACGACGCGCAGATCCACCTTGGCCATGCGCTCGATGAAGGGGATGAGGAGGATGAGGCCGGGGCCGCGCACGCCGGCGAAGCGGCCTAGCCGGAAGACGACGCCCCGCTCGTACTCCTGCACGATCTTGATCGCCGAGAGGACGATGAACGCCAGCGCCAGGAAGAAGACGAGCAGGCCAATGGTCGATGACAACATAGGATTGCCTCCGTGGTGGGGTTTTGGTTTGAGGTG
The DNA here is from genome assembly GCA_019695115.1 of Caldilineales bacterium. Taxonomy (GTDB): domain Bacteria; phylum Chloroflexota; class Anaerolineae; order J102; family J102; genus SSF26. The sequence continues at coordinate 3,747 of JAIBAP010000112.1, forward strand.
CTTGTTTGAGGTGCGACGCACTTCCAAAGTGCGTCGCACCTGTGTCGCACCTCAGACAGTATAGCACTCTTCGCGGCGCCGTGCACGACGGGCGAATAGGCGGGACGGCTTGCGACCGCCCGCTGCTGCGCCGCGGTGCGCCTTTACTTTTCGCCCACCACCGTCACGCTGGCAAGGCCGAAATCACCGTTCAGCCCCGCCGCTTCGGCCCCGTAGGTCGTTTCCTTTTCGACCCGCACGTTTCTGAACCCCGCCGCCTGGATGATGCCCAGGTAGTCTTCGCGATCCAGGGCGCCGGCGATGCACCCCGCCCACAGCATCATGTCCTGGCGCACAGCCTCGGGCACAGCGCCATAGCTGACCATATCGGAGATGGAAAACTGGCCGCCAAGTTTGAGGACGCGATAGACCTCACCGAAGACCTGGCCCTTGTCGGGCGCGAGGTTGATCACGCAGTTCGAAAGCACGACATCGACCGAGTTAGCCTCCACCGGCAGATGCTCGATCTCACCCAGGCGGAACTCGACGTTGGCGAAGCCGCCTCTTTCAGCATTGTTGCGGGCGCGGGTGATCATCTCCGGCGTCATGTCCACGCCGATGACCCGGCCCTGCGCCCCGACCGCCTGTGCGGCCAGAAAGACATCGATACCGGCGCCGCTGCCCAGGTCGAGCACGGTTTGGCCGGGATGCAGCGGAGCGGTGAGGGTGGGTGTGCCGCAGCCCAGGCCCAGGTCGGCTTCGGCGACTACCTGGCCGCGTAAATCGCTGTAATCGGTAAAAACGATGTCGGCGGCGGCATCGGGCGCGCCGCAGCACGACGTATCGGCGCTGGAGCCGCAGCAACCGCCGCTATCAAGGGCAATGCGGCCATAGCGTTGGCGAACTTCTTGTTTGATTGTTTCAGCAGAGGGTGTACTCATGGTGGGTCTCCTGGAATGGAAGGGATTTGACCAGATAGACGCACATCAGCCCGAAAAGACGCAGCCCTACCCCACCGCTTCATCTCGCGGCTGATAGCCGATGACGCCTCCGCGGCGGTCGAACTCGAAGCGGCAGCAGTCGAGCAGTTGCTGCCGCAACATGGCCCGGCCCCGTTGGACGCGCGATTTGGCGCCTGAGATCGAAATCCCCAACTGCGATGCCAGTTCAACCTGGCTCACCCCCTCGAATTCGGTCAGCCACAGGGCCTGGCGGTAGTTGTCCGGCAGGTGTTCGACCATGGGGCGCAGGCAAAGCGCCAGTTCCTGCTCGACCGTCAGCTCCTCGTCGTCGCCGGCCGCAAGCCGCTCATCCTCCTCGGCTCCTTCGTCGAGCGATTCCACCCCGTGCCCGTTGCGGCGATAGTAGTCGGTGATGGTGTTGCGAGCGATCTGGTAGATCCAGGCGCTCAGCCGGTCATCGGCATGCAATCCGTTCAGGTTGCGATGGATCTTGATGAAGGTCTCTTGCAAAAGGTCTTCGGCGTCGCTTGGGTTGGGCACGCGGCGGGCGATGAAGGCCTTGAGGTCGTGGCCGAAGCTGAGCCAGATGTCTTCAGTGGTGAGCATGGTCGGGAAGGATGAATGGGCCGGGATCAGCGACGCATCGCTCGCACCAGAACGGCATCCACCAGCCAGGGGCTGAAACGCTGGAGACGCCACACCGCCCGGCCCGCCCACCCCAACACCACCAGCCGCGGGCGTCGCTCGGCCGCGCGCACAATGGCTGCGGCCACTTCTTCCAGCGATTGTGTGCCAGGGGCGCGGCGGCGACCGGGCTTGTGCAGGCTGCCCCCGCGGATGACGCCTTTCTTGGAGAGCTGCGCCCCAGCCGTGAAGTAGGGGCAGACGGTGCAGACGGCGATGCCGTAGCGGTGCAGTTCGGCCCGCAGACTCTGGCCCAGGTTGTTCAGCGCCGCCTTCGAGGCGCTGTAGGCGCCGCTGGTGGGGGTGCCGACGAAGCCCGCCACCGAAGAGACGTTGACGATGACGCCCCGGCTCTCTTTCAGGTAGGGCAGCGCCGCCTGGATGCAGTAGACGACGCCGAAGACATTGACGGCGAATTGCCGTTCGAGATCGCCGGCTTGCCAATATTCGCACTTACCCGAGACCAGCATACCAGCGTTGTTCACCAGCACATCGATGCGGCCAAAGTGCTCGGCCGTGCGGTCGACCAACACCTGGCACTGTTCGGGGTCGCTGACATCGAATGTGACCGGGAGGGCGAAGTCAGGCCCGCCCAACTCAGACGCCAGTTGCTCGAGTTCGGCCGTGCTACGGGCGGCTAACACCACCCGGGCGCCGGCCCGGCGAAAGGCGATGGCCGTCTCGCGGCCGATGCCGGTGGAAGCGCCGGTGACGATGACGACGCGATCGGTCAGGTTGGACATGGTGATCAGCCGGCGTACAGCCGGTCGGTGTGGGCGGCGGCGATGAAGTCGTTGAGATGCAGCCCGCCGACGAAGTGCGTCCACCACTGCACGCGCACCCGGCCCCACTCGACCAACAAGGCCGGGTGATGTCCTTCGGCCTCGGCCATGGCCCCCACCTTGTTGGCGAAGTCGAGCGCCTGCAGAAAGGTGTCGAAGCCGAAGACGCGTTCCAGGCGGGGTGTTGTTTCCTGGACGAGGCTCCAGGCAGGAAGTTGGGCAAGCAGATCGGCGATCTCGTCCGCGGTCAGGCCGCGGGCAGTCGCGTCGTAGCCGGTGCAGTGCAGGTCAGAGAGATTCATGGTGTGGTTGATGGTCAGGCATAGACGCCGTCGGTCACGGTCGCCGGGTCGGGCCAGGGGCTGGAATCGGCGAAGGCGACGGCATCCTCCACCTCGGTCTGGCAGCGGACGCCGATCTCGTCCAGTTCGACCTGATCGGCGACGCCGGCGGCCAGGAGGACGGCCTCGAAACGACGGATGGGGTCTTTGGCCTCCCATGCGGCCAGCAAGTCGCGGGGGACGTATTCGGCGCCGTCGTGGATGGCGTGGCCGAGCATACGCATGGTCTTGGCTTCGATCAGGGTCGGCCCACCGCCCGCACGCGCCCGCGCCGCCGCCTGGCTGACGGCCTCGTACACGGCTTCGACCTCGTTGCCATCGACGATGAGGCCGGGCATGCCGTAGCTATCGGCATGGTGGGCGATGTCGGCCAGTCGGCGTTGCTGATCGAGCGGCGTCGAATAGGCGTAGTGGTTGTTTTCGACGATGACGATCAAGGGCGCCTGGTAGACGGCAGCCATGTTCAAGGTTTCGTGAAACGCCCCGCTGCTGCTGGCGCCATCGCCGACCATGGTCAGGGCTACGCGCGGCTCGTGGCGATAGCGGAAGCTCATGGCCACGCCCAGGGCCACGGGTAGGGATTGCGGCAGATGGCTGATGAAGCCGATCAGCCCCAGGCTGAGATCGCCCATGCCGTGCAGGTTGGCATCGCGACCAGCCGTGACGCCTGTGGCCCGTCCCAGCAGGTTGGCGAAGATGCGGCGCGGGGTCAGCCCGCGCACCAGGTAGCAGCCCAGGTCGCGGTGCATGGGTGCGACGATGTCGTCCGGGGCCAGGGCAAAGGCCGCGCCCACGCCGATGGCCTCGTGCCCGCGCTGGCTGAAGGTGCCTCCCACCCCGCGCCCCTGCTTCCAGATCGCCAGCATCTGCTCGTCGAAGACGCGAGTCAGGCGCATCCAGTAGTAAAGGTCGAGTTTTTGGGCGTCAGTCAGCATGGGGGGGGTGCCTGTTTCGTGTTCCGTGTTTCGTGTTCCGTGTTGCGTAGGGCGCAGGTGGCCGCTCGATCCTTCGTCCTTCGTCTTCCGTCCTTCGTCTTCCGTCCTCCGTCTCCCGTCCTTCGTCAACTCAGCCCAAAACCAACATCGCCAAAGTGACTTTGGTTCAAGCCCTATCCGCGTCTATCCGCGAAAATCCGCGTACCCGTTCACAAATGCTTGCGGATCAGGGCCATGAGTTCGGCCAGGAGCGGGCGGTCGAAGGCGAAACGGGCGCAGGCGGCGGCGAAAAGATCGGGCAGGGGGCGGGTGTAGCCCAGGGCCAGGGCCGAGCGGTAGGCGGCGACAGCGCCAGCGTGATCGGCCAGGGAATTGCGCCAGATCTGTAGGGCGCCCAACTGAGCCAGACCGTATTCGACATAGTAGAACGGCGCCCCGAAGATGTGACCCTTGCGGTGCCAACCGGTTTCTTTCTCGGTCTGCAAGCCGCTGTAATCGATGCCCGGCAGATAGCGGTCCCACAGTTCGGCCCATTTGCGGTCGAGGTCGCCGGTGCTCACATCCGCCGGCGCTTCGACATAGAGCCAGTGCTGAAAGCTATCCAGCGCGGCCATGTAGGGCAGGAAGAAGACCGTGCTCCGCAATTCTTCGCTCAGGGCGCGATGGGCGTCGAAATCGCTGTAGAAACCGCCCTTGCTCTTGGGCCAGTAGGGCGCGCTCAGCAGTTCCATGCTCATCGAGGCCACTTCGCAGAACTCGGTGGAGGCATTGATGTTCCAGACCAGCGACTGCCGGCGGATCGATTCGGCAAAATGGAAGGCATGCCCGCCTTCGTGCAGCAGCGTGCTGACGTTTTCGGCCGAGCCGGCTGCGTTCATGAAGATGTAGGGCTGGCCGCTGACCGGGAAGCCGTTGCAGTAGCCGCCGGGGGCCTTGTTGGGCCGCGAGGCCAGGTCGAGATAGCCGTCGCGCATGGCCCGGAAATAGTCACCGAAGTCCGGATCGACCCGCCGAAAAATCCGGGCCGCGGTCTCCTCCATCTCGGTCACATCCTCGAACGGGCGGATGGGCGCTTGGTGGCGGTCGATGGTCGTCCCCCACGGGCCTTCCAGACCCGTCTCCCAGGGCCGCAACGAATCCAGGCCCAGGTCGGCGGCCAGCGACTGATACAGTTCCGTCGCCAGGGGGACGACTTCGTGGGCGATGGCATCGTGGAAGGTGAAGCAGTCGTCGGGTGAGTAATCGAAACGAGCCAGCGCCCGCCACTGATAGTCCCGAAAGCTGCCGAGACCGGCGTTCCTGGCCAGCTGCCGCCGCCGGCCCAACATCTCCAAAAAGAGCTGGTTCAACGCCTCTCGCTGCGCCAGAAAAGCCTGCAAGGCCCGCCGCCAGATATCTTCCCGCGCCGTCCGGTCGGGCGATTCCAGCAGCACATTGGCCTGGGGGATGGTCTTGGCCTCGCCCTCCCAGTCGATGCTCAGCCCGCCGACGATTTCCTGATACTCTTTCTCCAACAGGTGCAGCTCACTGATGATGGGGACATTCTCCTCACGGAAAAGCTCAGCTTCGACCTGAAAACGCCGGTGAAGGCCGGCCGTCTCGTCGGTGGGCCGATAGCCATCCAAGGCCAGCCATTTTTGCTTCAGCGTCTGCTCGGCCTTGGTTGCGGCAGGGATGATGTCCGTCACCAGCGTCCGAAAACGGGCGTCGGCGGCCTCATCAGCCGTATTCTCGGTGATCTCGCGGTAGACCTGGGCGCTGGCTTCTTCCAGCACCGCCGCCAGGTCGCTCCACTCCTGTAGCCAGGCGCGGGCGTTGGCAGGGTTCAGGTCGGCGGCAAGCAAGTCGTCGAACAAAGGCTGGACGGTGGTCCAATCGAGCGGGTCGCAGGAGGGGTAGTTGTGCGTCATGGCGGGGCCTGAGAGAGGATGGGAGGGGATGGTGGCGGAAGTATAGTCTGTGCGGGGGCGCCGGTCAATCGCGGCCACGCATTGGCCCGGCGCCCAGGCTTCGGCTATACTTGGCCGACGATTCCACCCCCGGAGACATCTTTCATGTTACAAGGCCAACGCGTCGTGCTGCGCCCGATCGAAAAAGAACACCTCCCCAACTACGTTCGCTGGCTCGCCGACACCGAGGTGCTGATGTATTTCGGCTCGTATTTGCCGATCAATCTGGCCGGCGAGGAAAGCTGGTACGAAAACCAGAACCAAAACCCGGCCGTGGTCAATTTTGCGGTCGAGCTGGCCGGCCAGCACATCGGTGGGGCCGGTTTCTTCGACATCAACCAGCGCAACCAACGGGCGGAGGTGGGCCTGTTCATCGGCGAGAAGGCGTTTTGGAATCAGGGGCTGGGGCAGGATGTGCTGAGCACCCTGGTCGCCTATGGCTTCGGCTATCTGAACCTGCATCGCATCTATCTGCGCGTGTTCCCGGAGAACGAACGCGGTGTGCGGGCCTATGAGAAAGTGGGCTTCGTCCACGAGGGCCGCCAGCGCCAGACGGAATGGCGGCACGGGCGCTGGTACGACCTGCTGAACATGAGCATCCTGCGGGACGAATGGCGGCCAGAGCGATGAAGACGCGCTCGTTCCGCTGGTGGCTGGGCCTGGTCGCTGCCCTGGTGATGGTGGGCGCCGGGGCCATCGGCTGTAGAGGTCGCGGCGTCGAGCCGACCCTGCCCGCCCTGGCGACCTTCACCCCCACGCCCGTCCCCACCGCCACCCCGGCCGCCACCGCCACCCCGGCCCCAGGCAGCTTCGAGATCATCCTGACTGAGGCCGATCTGAATCAGTCTCTGGGCCGGGCGGTGCAGGATGCTTCGGCCCCGTTGCAGGATGTGGCTGTGGATTTGCAGCCGGGTCTGTTCATCGTCACCGGCAGGGCTGTGCTCGGCTTCTTCCCCGTCGATCTGCGCATCGCCTCGACGGTGGCCGTGCAGGATGGCAAGGCCCAGGCGCAAATCCAGGAAGTGCAGGTGAACGGACGCGTGGCCGGCGGCGTCGTGCGCCAACAGGTGGACAGGCTGCTGGCGCCCTATCTGAGCCAGATCGCCAATCTGGGCGAGGGCGCGACGCTGCAGACGGTGGAGATCGGCGAGGGGCAGGTGCGGATCGTGGGGCAGAAGTAAAGGGCGGCAAAAGCCAGAACCTTGCGGAGTGCGCAACGCAGTACAGATTGCGGAGTGCGCACGCCCACGTGCGCACGTGGGCGTGCGCACTCCGCAGGGTGGCTTGTGGGGCGCCCGGAGTCGTTCGGCTGGACGCCAAGTTTTGTCAGCCGGACTCCCATAACGTATAATCGGCGGTGCAAAATAGTCGATGAAGACCGAACCGCATCCCCTGGCTTGATTCTCGCCCGATTCAGTCAGCTTCAGACCTTGCAGCCATTCGTCACCTGTCTCAGACAACGCAAGGAGCAAATGATGAACAAGCGCATCGTTACTTTCATGGCCCGCCTGATCTGCGTGGCGGTGGTGATCGTTTTGGCGATGGGGACGGGGAGCAGCCTGGCCGGGCCGGGCGAGGGCGGGGACGCAGGCGGAGACGCGGGCGGGAACGCAGGCGGGAACGCGGCGGAGTTGAAGGCTCGTTTTTGGCAGAGCGAGGAGCACGCCTGGGAACTGACTCCGAGCAGTCAGGCCAGCATCCAGGCAAGCAACCTGATGGCGCCAGCCGGGACGGCGGATATCATCGACTGGTCGACCATCGCTTTCCAGTCGGGCCGGGATGAGAACTGGGAGATCTACAAAGCCCGCGCCGATGGTTCCGAACCCGTGCGGCTGACCAACGACCCGGCGGCTGACTTCCGCCCGAACCTCAACCGCGACGCCAACCGCATCCTCTTTCACTCGCGGCGCGATGGCAACAGCGAGATCTACAGCATCGATGTGGATGGGTCGAACCTCCGACGGCTGACCAACACCCCGCCCGATGACTACTATGCTGTCTGGTCGCCGGATAGCTCCCGCATCGCCTCCTCGCATCCCGTCGACAATGGCCGCGCCATCTGGGTGATGAACGCCGACGGCAGTGCAAGCGGCCCAATCACCTATCCCAACGGCGACGAGGACATCTTTCCCACCTGGTCGCCCGATGGCAGCCAGATCGCGTTCGTGCGCTCGCAGCGCGGGGCCGGCAGCCTGATGATCGTCGATGCAGATGGCTCCAACCCGCGCCTAGTGGCCGCCAACCTGCGCTATCTGCAAGGCCCGGCCTGGTCGCCGGATGGCCGTCATATCGCTGTGGATTACGACTATGACGACGACCAGTGGAACGAACTGGTGCTAATCAAGGTGGATAACGGCGAGCGCAACTTGCTCTATGATCCCTATCGCAGTTTCGCCGATGCCTGGATGGGGGCCTGGTCGCCGGACGGGAAGTATATCATCTGTAGTTACATCGTCTATACGGTCGTAGACGACAATCTGTACATTGCTAACGCCTATCTCTCGAATTTTGCGCAAAATTTAGGGGGACCCAAAGGTCGGCCCTGAACATTAACAACTGAGGTAGAGAACAAGTATTCAGGCATGGTTTATTCGACGGCCCATGCTGATTGACGATGTGCGGAGATG
>JAIBAP010000113.1 GCA_019695115.1 Caldilineales bacterium
GTCGGGCCTTGCATCCGATAGCCGGGGCCGTTCCACGGCCCGGCGATGCTGGCCGGGGCGGAATCGCCGGAGGCCGCCCGACCAGCGCCGGGGGCCGGAGGCCGCCCGGCTAGAAATGGAAGCCCCGGTGGGGCTGGCTCGCCGGTAACGAGGTGTCAGGCCCGCAGGGCCTTGCATCCGATAGCCGGGGCCGTTCCACGGCCCGGCGATGCTGGCCGGGAACGAGGTATCAGGCCCGTCGGGCCTTGCATTCGATAGCCGGGGCCGTTCCACGGCCCGGCGATGCTGTCGATAGCCGGAGGCATTTTACCGCTCAATTGTCACCGGCGTCGAACCCGTCGGGGGTCGGGGGCCGCCCGACCAGCGCCGGGGGCCGGAGGCTGCTCGGCTAGAAATGGAAGCCCCGATGGGGCTGGCTCGCCGGGAATGAGGTGTCAGGCCCGCAGGGCCTTGCATCCGATAGCCGGGGCCGTTCCACGGCCCGGCGACGCCCGCCGGGAACGAGAAACCAGGCCCGCAGGGCCTTGCATCCGATAGCCGGGACCGTTCTACGGCCCGGCGATGCCCGCCGGGAACGAGAAACCAGGCCCGCAGGGCCTTGCATCCGATAGCCGGGGCCGTTCCACGGCCCGGCGGTGCTGGCCGGGGCCATACCACCGCCCGGTGGTGAAGCCTGAATGCGGCTGGCTCGCCGGGAGTGAGATTACAGGCCCGCAGGGCCTTCCATCCGATAGCCGGGGCCGTTCCACGGCCCGGCGGCCACGGCCCGGCGGGTTCCACGGCCCGGCGGCCACCGCCCCGGCGACGCTGGCAACTGCACACACCCGTCCCACCGCTCGCCACCCCCTCATTCCAACCCAAATCTCTGCCGCTCCTCCTCCGTCAACGCCGCCGGCTGGCGCTGGATCAGCGGCGCCGCCAATTCCAGCAGCACATCGGGTGTGGCGGGTCGGATTTCGCTGTCATTGAATAGCAAAAAACGCCCATCAGGAGAAAAGGCGATCTCATAGGCATCCGTGTCGAACCGCCACAGATTCTTCTCCTTTTCTAGGTCGAAAACCTCCATGCCACGGTCATCCTTCAGAAGCAGCAGTCTTCCATCTGCACTGAACTCAGCTACTCCCTGGTCGGCGTTCACCGGAATCGAGCTGATTTGTCGCCCTGTCGCCGTGTCGAAGATAAAGCCCACCCCCTTGTCCGTGTCCGCGGCGGCGAGCAGGTCGCCCTTCGGGCTGAACACGGCATTGCCTTCATCCACGCCTTCGGGCAGAGAAAAGAGCAGTTTGCGTTCGGCCAGGTTCCAGACCTGCGGCGCTTCTTCCTTGCTGAACGCGACCGCTAACCCTGCATCTGGGCCGAAGAGAATGAAGGTTCCATTCTTGGTCAATACAATTTCCTTGCCAGTCTGTACCTCCCAGATAGGATTTTGACCATCCGAGTAGCGCCGGACCAGTGTTCCGGTTGGACTACGGACGAAATCAAGATAGAGATCCGGATAGAGATCCGGCGCATTCGCGGTGATATCGGTGAATACCTCTTCCCCAGTTCGTGCATTCCATAACTGATAGTTTCCTTTCATATCAAGGGTCAGGATGAAGGCGCTATCAGGGCTGAAGTCAACTGACCGAAAAGGCGCGTTCGCGGCCAACACTTCCTTTCCTGTCTTCAGGTTCCAGACGCGCAGGGCGATGTCCTGGCTTGACTCGGATTCGGCCACGAACATACTGCTGTCGTTGCTGAACGCATTTTCATAACAATTATCGGTCGAAGCACGATCCTGAATCGGTGGTAGCGCCTGTTGGTCTGCCACCGCGGTGCTCCAAAAGCTGAGTTCGCCATCCTGCGAAACGGTGGCGATGGCCTGGCCGTCCGGGCTGAACAGCGGGCATCGCGCACCCTCCTTGCCCACGGCAAACCGCTCCGCCTGCTTCTCGATGTCCCACAAATGATAGCGAGTGTCTTCGCCACCCACCACCGCCAAATGGTCATCGTCACTGATCATGGCTTCACCAAAACTGTTCTCGGCTCGCCTCCCCAACTTGAATCGCTCCTTGCCGCTGCTCAGGTCGCGCAAGGAGTAGTCGCCATCGCTGTTCACTCCAATGGCGAAACTACCATCGGCCGCAGTCGCAAGGCCCGTGAAACCTTCACCCCACGGTATCTCTACACCGCTTTCACTATCCCACAATCTTGAATACTTTCCGCTTTCGTAGTCACCCTGCGACAAGATGCGGTCACCCTTTGACACAATCTCGACGTAGGAAAAGGCGCCTTCGGCGCCAGGCGGCAGTTGCTGGCGATAAGAAGTCGTTTCCCAGACCGTTGCGCCATTTTGTGTGTCCAAGATCGCATACTTGCCGTCGCGGCTGAACGTCACCTGATTGAGATCAAGGTTGGGAAACAACTGCCGCTGCCGATCGACATCCCACAACTGCGAATCGATAGCGTCGTAAGCGGTGAGATAGCGGCCGTCAGGGCTGAAGCGCACCCAGGCTGCCCGTTTTTTCAGTACTGCCGCATACAGTTCGGCCAGTGTCGAGGCATCTCGGACCTGTATTCTGTCATCTTCGGTCAGGATCGCAATCCGTTCGCCATCTTTGCTGAATTGGACATCGACCACACTATCGGAAATTCCGCCTACTGGCACGGGTTGGGTTTTGGCGAGTTCAAGGATCTGCAAACGGCCATCGGCAGCGGTAAAGCCGACCCGCTCATCCCGCTGGTCGAACCAAATAGTGGTGGCCTTATCCAACCTGGCGACCTCATGGCCATCGCCAGCGGCCACAACCCGCCAGCCATCATCCTTTATCTTGACGCCGAGCAAGTTGCCGGTATTGCTGTATTGCACTGTCTCGACGCCGGCGTCTGCAATTGAGTAGAGTTTCTTTCCTTTTTCAGTGCTCAGCACCTGCGCCTTCCCATCCCCGCTCACAACCGCAAGCTGTTCGTCGTTCGGGCTGAAGGTCACGTCGTCGATGGTTGCGCCGCGGCCAAAAGGATGAATCGCCTTGCCTGTCCTGGCATCCCCAAGATCCTGTCTGTCATCGTTCGAATAAGAGGCAGCGGCTGTGTCGCCATGAATCTCAAACCAGTCCCACTTGGCGCCTTCGGCCTCAACCGGCATCTCAGCGCCCGTATTGGCGTCGAGAAGCAGTAATCGATTGTCTTCGCCGAGAACCCAAAGGCGTTGGCTATCGCGACTGAATTCTAGAGCGTAAGGTTCGGCGCTTATCTCTTTCACCAGTTCGGCCTGTTTTAGCTTCCACAATGTCATTCTATTAGGTGACGAAAAAAGAGAAATGTCAGCGACTTTTTCCATGTCATCGCTAATGTCAAAGAATGATGATTTTATTGGCAATTCGCCTATTTTTGTGAAATCTGCGGTTTTCCAATAGCTGGTTGTGTTGTTTTCGTAGTTATAATCAGCAATAACATGACCATTTTGGCTTATGGGCAGGTCCGAACTATCCGTCTCGAAGTGTCCGATTTCTTTGTTTGACGTGATGTCCCATAGGCGGACGACAGAATCCTTACCACTCAACACAAGGCGATCACCATCAGGTGTGAACTGCGCTTGGTAAAGTAATCTGTCTGCATCGAAAACTGCCGGCTTCCACGGCGGTACGGCCGCCATCGCCTTCACCAACGCATCGCGCGCCTGCGCCGTCACATACCCGTCCACGTCGTAGGTGGTCGTCACTGCCTGCCGCGCCAGGAGCAGGGGAACATCTGGATTCTCGGGATTGGTGCTAAGGGTGGTTATGGCCCTCGCTGCCAATTCGCCTGCCTGGGCGCGGCGAGTCTGGGCTTCAGCGCGCTGCCTTTCCTCCACCGCGATTGCTTTCTGCTCCTTGACTTTGGCCGTCTGCTCGATCGCTGTTGCTTTTTGCTTAGAGGCTTCGAGGCTGGACCTCCAGCCCCAGATTGCTGCCGCGAGAGCAATGACCGCCACCCCCGCCGCCACCCCCGCCAACACCTGTATCCTCCGGCTCTGCCTCCGCTCCTTCTCCTCACGCTCCCGCCCCCTCCGGCATGCAGCCAGGAAATCTCGCTCCTCTGGCTCCAGCTCCGCCTCGTGCGCCGCCGCCCATGCCTCTGCCTCGGCCAACGCCTTGCCCGTCAGCAGCCGCCCATCTTGCCGGCCTTGCTCATCCCACAGCTTGGCCTGCCGTTGCAGGGCGCTCAAATGCTGGGGGAACCAGCCGGCATTGCTGGCCCGGATCGGCTCCACGAAGCGGTCGTGCACCAGCTCGATCCACGTCTCCCCGCCGCGCGCCTCGTCGCGCACCAAAAAGCGGCGCTGAAAGATGCTGACAACGCCGTTAGGCAGGCTTCCGGTCTTCGCCTCGCCCTGACGCACCAGCCCGCGCGTCCCTGCCGGCGTGATCAACTCCTCGTCGAACCATTCTCGCAGCCGTCGTTCGCTCAACCCTGCTGCGGCCGCTTCGCCCAGGGCAAAGGCCAGCGTATCCTCATAGAACTGCGTCAACGCCTGATTCACATCCCCCGCCCGCGCCAGATCATCGGATGTGATCAGCCTGCCTTCATCCTTCATCTTTCGTCCTTCGTCGTCCCCAGCCAGCCTCTCCCACATCTGATAACACACCACCTGCAACTGCACCGGCTCCACATACTGCCCGGACACGGTCTCCTGCTGGCCCGGCACGCGCACCTGGCGCAGATTGTCGGCCAGTTGCCGCGCCACGCCCGGCCCGAACGCCCGCCCCGCCTTCTCCGCCGGCCGCTGGATCGCCTCCAGTGCCGCCTCCACCTTCATCCGTTCCATGTAGAAGCGGGCGCGCAGCCGGTTGAAGCAGCGCTCGGCATAAGGGTCGAGCGCTGCGACGTAGTCCTCGCGTAGGGTCAACACAATCCACAGGTTAGGGTCGTCGAGCAGGGCCTGGTTGATCTGGTCGAAGAACGCCTCGCGCTCTTTCCAGTGGCCAGGATGGCTGGTGATGATCTCCTCGAACTGGTCGATGATGAGGACGAAGCGCGGGCCAGAGGATGGCCGGCCGCCCTCGGCCGGCGGCCGGGCGATCTCGATCTCCGGTCTGTAGACCCAGCGCGGGGCGGGCCGGCCCTCGGCATCCACCCCGGCCTCGCGCCCCAGCCGGGCCAGAAAATCGCTCAACGAGACTTGCGCCAGATGATCGGGGTGCGCGCCGCTGTGGTCCAGCCCGGCGATGAGATTGAAGACGAAGATGTTGCCAACCCGATCCAGCCCGGCCGGCAGCTCGCCCGACACCCGACCCACCGGCAAGACCTGAAAGCCCTCCTCGTCGCGCAGGTTGGGGATGATGCGGGCGTGCAGCAGCGAGCTTTTGCCCGCGCCCGACTGGGCATAGAACAACAGCAGCCGTTCCGAGACGATACGGGCGGTCAGGTCGCGGGCCTCGCGCTCGCGACCGAAGAAAAAGCCCGCCTCTTTCTCGGTGAAGGTGCGCGGGCCAACATAGGGGTTGGGGGAGAGGGTCATGGCTGGCGCAACTCCTTCAGAGCATAGTCTTCCAAACTGCCCCAGAAGACCTGGAACTTGGTCTCTCGCTCGACATAATCCTGCAAATAGGCTCGCTCCGCCTCGGTGTCGGGCAGTTGCAGGCTGCATACGCCGCGGTCTTCGGCCTTGCCGCTGCGTTTGATCAGCCCGGCATACAGCACCCGGAAGGCCCAGCTGTCCAGGCTGAACCCCAGCACCAGCAGGTCGTTGGCAAAAGCCTTGCGCACCAGCGCCGGCACATAATCGGCCGACTGGTCGCCCTGCCCCTGGCAGAGATTGCCCAGATAATCCAGATAGTCGTCTTCGCTCAGCACCAGCGAGTCGACATAGCGATCCCACCCTTTCAGGTGGTAGACCAGCGGCTCGGCCGGGCTGGGCTGATAGCGGTCGTCGATGGCCGAGGGGATGGAATCGGCCAGCTCTTTGTTCCAGCGGCAGACCTCAGTGCGTGGGGTCTTGCCCGCCCGCCGCAGTGCATCTTCGATAAAGGTGAAGGGGCTGGTGGTGAGGATGGTCTTGAAAGGCAGGTTCGCCAGCAACAGCAGGGGGTCGTCCTGGCCGCCAAAGCGGGGGTAGCCCAAACGGTTGGCAAATTCCGAGGCCGACACCTGATCCATCTCGGCTTCGGCTTCGTCCAGGATGTCCGCGGCCACGCCCTCGGCCTTCGCCAGGCGGTAGACATGATTCTTGACGAAGTTCAGATAGTCGCCCTTCAACGCCTGGTCGGTCAGCGGCTTGTCGCCGGGCCGATGCTTGTAATACTTGACCAATGTGGTCAGGTCGTTGGCCTGGCCCAACGGATACCTGACATAGCGCGCAAAGCCGGCCAGGAACGGCTCGTACCCGCCCAACATGCGGTTGTGGATGGCCCGGTTGCTGATGATGGGCACGGCCCGGCCCGTGCGCAATCGCTCGCGAAAGGTCAGCCGTCCGGCGTCGAGGGGAGAGGCATCGTCATCACGGATCAGGGGCATGGGGGATAGTCCTTGTGATTAGTGCTCATCGATCATCATCACCACCCGAAACCCGCGCCAGGCGATCTCACTATCGGCCAGGGCGCTGCCATGAGCCGTACAGCGCAACTCGTCTGGCGGCGACTTGAACGAGCCGCCGCGGTGCACCACCCGCATCTGCGCCGGCAACTTCCGGGGATCGAACACCTCCCGGCCATCTTCGGGATAGTAGGGATAGGCGAAATCCGGCCGCAGCACCTCGGTTCCCCACAGGCTGCGCGTCCACTGCTGCACATTCCCCAGCAAATCCTCCACCCCGTAGGCGCTGGCCCCGGCCGGATGCGCCGTCACCGCCGCCGTCCCGCTTCCTCCGGCGTTGCACCGCGCCTCCTCCCATTCACTTCCCCACGGATACTTACTCGTAGTAACGACAGATTCGCGGCGTCGCTCACTGCAAGCTTCAGTCGTTTCTGGCAAAGAAGAACGACTAAAGTCGTTACTACAAACCTTTTCCCATTCCGCCTCGCTCGGCAGCGTGTAACGCCGGCCGGTCTGCTTGCTCAGCCAGCTGCAATAAGCCATCGCCTCGTACCAGCTCACATCCGTCAGCGGATGGTCGAGGCGGTCGGGCGGCGGCTGGCGGTTGAACCAGCCGTGCGGCGCTGCCTGCAGCGTCTCGTCGCGGATGAAGGCCGCGTACTGGCGTTGCGTCACCGGATAGCGGCCGATGCGGAAAGCGGGCAGCATGACGGTGTGCGGCGGCGTCTCGTCGTCGGCGACGCCTTCACCGGGCGGGCTGCCCATCACAAAGGCCCCGGCGGCGATCAGGATCGTCTCCGGTTCGAAGGGCAGCCTCTGCATCTCTGGCTCCGGCCCGGCCTGTTGAGCGGCCTCGATCTCAACCTGTAACTCGTCCAGGCGTCGTTCGTCCGCGTGTATCTCCGCCTCAGTCTGCTCAATCCCTACCCGCACCTTGGCCAACTCGATGCCGCTGGACAAATCTTCCACCCGGCGCAATTGCAGCACGAGCTGCTTGTTGGTGTCCAGGCGAGCCTTGACCTGCTGAAATTCGTCTTCGAGCGACCGGCGTTCAGTGGGGGACATGAATAGCTGCGATCTTCACATATGGATGCTGCCCGTGCTTTATGCGCAAAAGCATAGCATAGGCCAATGATCGCAGCCAAATTATGCGCTTGGCCCGCACCCCCTCTTCCCGCGCCCCCAAAACGGCGGGGAGAGGCGAAGACGGGGGAGATCTAGCAAGGAATCCCCCCCATCCCCCCAACCCCGCCGGCGTCGAACTCAGAAAATGCCCAGTTCGTCCTTTGCTTCGTCGCTCATCATGTCCGGGTTCCAGAACGGCACCCAGACCAGGTTGATGTTGACTTCCTCGATCTCGGGGAACTGCGTGCGGATGACCCGATAGGCATCGTTGATGATCTGCGGCCCCACCGGGCAGCCGGGGCTGGTGAGCGTCATATCGACATCCACCCTGGCCTCTTGAGGCTCGACGTTCACTTCATAGACCAGACCCAGATTGATGATGTCGAGCATCAATTCGGGGTCCTTGACGACCTTCAGCGATTCTCGGATTTCGTCGCTGCTTGGCATAGTCTTCACCTTCCTTTGCTACGAAAATGGATTTTCATCCTTCATTGTGTAGAAATCGTGTATGACTCATCGATAATGCAACCTTACTCAACACAAAGACACAAAAAACACGAAGAAAACATAAAGTGATGATGTATGCTGCCACTACCTAGAAAACAGTCAATAACCAATAACCAATTACCAATAACCAATAACCAATAACCAATTACCAATTACCAATACCTACGAAAAATAACTTTCCACGTAAATACTTCCCCCCTCCACCTTCACCTCGAAGGTATTGGCCGGCTCGAAGGCAGGGAGAGTGAGGGCGGCGCCGGTGCAGAGGTCGAATTCGGCGCCGTGGCGGGGGCAGGCGATGACGCCGGGGCGAACGATCTGGCCCTCGGCCAGTGGCCCGCCGTCGTGCGTGCACACATCCTCGATGGCGCAAATGGCCCCGTCGATGTTGAACAGGGCGACGACAAAACCATCCACCTCGACCAGTTTGCGCCGGCCGGGCGGAACCTCTTTCAGTTTCGCTACTTTCTTGAATTTCGGCATGTAACGCTATATACCAAGCTCTTTTCTTAGATCACCCAGGCCAATGGTTGGCGCGTCTTTTTCCAAGCCTTTGGCCTGTCGGAGCAAGCGAAGGTCTTCGTAATTCGCTAGAGTTTCCTGCAATTCCAGAAACTCCTCATATGACAGGACAGCAAAGGTTTTCCTGCCGTCCTTTTCAAGAATTTGTGGGTGTAGCTCCAACATCGTCTTATCTTCCTATCGGTAAACGTCGCGTCGATGCACCACGCGATAGATGACAATTACACTTCCTTCTATTTCAAATAAGATTCGGTAGTCACCGACACGCAGGCGATATTCAGGTGTGAAATCAGTAAGGCGTTTCACATCCCCTTGCAGATCCTGCGACATTGCCTCGATTTTTGTAATGATCCGATTAGCGTCGTTCTTGGGAACACTTTTTAAGTCTTTGACAGCCTGTGGTTTGAACGCTACTGTGTAGATTCTCATATGGAATCGTTATTCCGCCCATTCTTCCATGCCCCAAACGCCCGCTTTCAACACTTTCAGCGAGAGCAGGGCGCACTTCATGCGCACGGGGCCGATGGGGATGCCGAGCAAGTCAAGGATGTCATCCTTGTCCAGCGCCTTGACCTCGTCCAGCGTTTTGCCCTGGATTTCGTCGATCAGCATCGAGGCCGCAGCCTGGCTGATGGCGCAGCCCTTGCCATCGAAGGCCGCTTCCTGCACCCGGTCGCCATCCAGCTTGAGTTCGATCGTGATCTCGTCCCCGCAAAAGGGATTGACATCGTGATAATGCACATCGGGCGCGTCCAAACGGCCCTTGTGCCGGGGATGCCGGAAATGGTCGATGATATTCTCGCGGTAGAGATCATCCATAGTGGGGAATTGCGGATTGCGGATTGCGGATTGCGAATTTGGTGTCAGTTGTTGGTTATTGGTGATTGGTTATTGTATCTGCCATTTGCGACCTGCCACCTGCCACTTGCCACTTGCCACTTGCCACTTGCCACTTGCCACTTGCCACTCTACTCCCCAAACAGCGCCTTTGCCTTGTAAAGCGCGGGGATCAGGCGATCGACTTCATCGGGCGTATTATAGATGTAGAAGCTGGCGCGGGTGGTGGCGGGGAGGCCGAAATGGTCGTGGATCGGTTGGGCGCAGTGATGGCCGGCGCGCACGGCAATGCCATCCAGGTCGAGGATGGCCGCCACATCGTGCGGGTGGATGTCGCCGAGGACGAAGGCCAGCAGCCCGCCCCGGCGCTCAGGCCCCGGCCCCAGGATGCGCAACCCCTCCACCTCGCTCAGCCGCGCCCAGGCATAGGCCGTGATCTGGCGCTCGTGCTCGGCCACCCAGCCCATGCCCAGCCCGTTCAGATAATCGACCGCCGCGCCCAGGCCGATGGCTTCGGCGATGGCGGGCGTCCCGGCCTCGAACTTGTACGGCAGTTCGTTCCAGCGGCTGCCCGACATCTTGACCTCACGGATCATGTCGCCCCCGCCCATGAACGGCGGCATCGCCTCCAACAGGGCGCGACGGCCATAGAGCACGCCGATGCCGGTGGGGCCAAGCATCTTGTGCGAGGAGAAGGCCAGGAAATCGACATCCAGGGCCTGCACATCGCTGGGGAGATGCGGGACGCTCTGGGCGGCATCCACGACGGCGATGGCGCCGACGGCATGGGCTTTGGCGACCAGCTCGGCCACGGGATTGATCGTCCCCAGCACATTCGACATGGCCGTGAAGGCAAAGACCTTGGTGCGTTCGCTCAGCAGGGCGGGCAGGGCCTCCTCGTCCAGTTCCCCGTGCGGGGTGATGGGCACAAAGCGGAGAGTGGCCCCGGTGATCTCGCAGATCAACTGCCAGGGGACGATGTTCGAGTGGTGCTCCATCTCGGTGATCAGCACCTCGTCCCCCGGCTTCAGGTTGGCCCGGCCCCAGCTGTAGGCCACCAGATTCAGGCTTTCGGTGGTGTTGCGGGTGAAAATCACCTGCTTGGGGTTGGCGGCGTTGATGAAACGGGCCACGCGCAGCCGGGCG
Source organism: Caldilineales bacterium (assembly GCA_019695115.1). Taxonomy (GTDB): domain Bacteria; phylum Chloroflexota; class Anaerolineae; order J102; family J102; genus SSF26. Next base: position 10,630 of record JAIBAP010000113.1, read on the forward strand.
TTCTCGTAGGCGGCGGTGGCCGTCTCGCTGAGGGTGTGGACGCCGCGATGGACGTTGGCGTTTTGCTGGCGGTAGTAGCGATCCATCGCCTCGATTACCTGGGCCGGCTTCTGCGAGGAAGCGGTGTTGTCCAGGTAGGTCAGCGGGTGACCGTGGATCTGTTGCGCCAGGATGGGGAAATCGGCGCGGATGTCGGCGATGGTGGGCATGGAAGGGAGTAAGGGCCCGTCATAAAATAATCTACTCGATTTGGTAGACCAACGCAGGTGTGGCATACTGGCGATCATGGATACAACTGCAATCAAAGAACGTTTTATGCACCTGAAACCGTTTCTGAACGAACGT